>JBKJTK010000216.1:0-8189 GCA_046590875.1 Chiayiivirga sp. | reverse complement strand
AGCGCGAGCCTGTGACGGTGCCGGCGGCGCCGAGGAACTGGAGCGTTGACTTCGAGTTGGGCCCCACGAGCTTGTCCTTGATTGAGAAATCGTCAACGTGGGCCTGGGCCGCTCATGTCACGCGAACAGGACGAGGCCCGTGATTGTGTTGCTTGCGCTTCGCCGCCGCTGAATCGGTAATCAGCGCGTCAGGCGGTTGGAAAGCCAGGCGAAGGACGTTCCCGCAAGCAGTGCCCAGGAGCTCAGCACCAGCAGCGCAGAGAGAAACCCCGCCCAAGCGAACGGTCTCGGCTGGACCATGCCGCTGAAGTCCATGCCGTGGAACAGGTTATTCATGAATCCCAGAAACGGGCCAGGCGCCACCGCCCAGACCAACGTACACAGGACGTAGAACACTCCGACGGTGAGGGCGAGCGTGATGCCTATGCGGATCGGTGCCATGGTGATTCCTTCGTTTGGTTCGACGGTGGAGCAGCGAACGATCCTTCGGCGGATGTTGACCTGCCAACCCAACGTTTCGCTCCTGCACACCGAACGATTGGGCAGTCATTGCGCGCTTGAAACTACCCTCTCCTGGCGCCGCCTTGATTGACTCAAGTCAAGTTCAATCGCTGGGAGTGGTGTCCCGATTCAGGTCCAGACGAGTTCGGGTCCCGTCGAGGCCGCTGGTCGTATCCCGGTTAGCACGGACACTCCCTGGCTCAAGTTTTTCTGAGTGCCGGACCAAGTCGGTTGGTGAGCTGTCATTGGGATCTCAACCTTTGGGACAGCCGGGGCTGGGGCGGAGCCGCTCCAGCTCCAGCTTCGCAACAGCGTCGACCATTTCTTGCTCCTCATCCACGGACACGACGATGGTCCTGACCCCGGCCGTCGGTGAAGAAATATTCACTGCCCCCGCCTGGTTTAGGCCCGGGTCGATTTCGAGTCCCATCCATGCGAGTTCGCCCGTGACGCGCGCGCGAATTTCGGACCCGTGCGTGCCGATCCCGCCGGAAAAAACCAGTGCATCGATGCCCCGGATAGACGCAGCCATGGCCGCAATGCCCTGCGCAACGCTGGACACGTAGACATCGATTGCGCGACGCGCACCCTCGGAGTTCGAGGCCAACAGCTTGCGCATGTCGCCGGACTCGCCCGACAGGCCCTTCAGTCCGCTCTCACGCCAAAGTAGCTGATCGATTTCATCGGGCGACATCCCGAGGCTGCGCTGCAGGTGCAGCAGCACGCCCGGATCCAGTGATCCGGAGCGGGACGCCATGGCGATGCCGCCGAGCGGCGTCATGCCCATCGTGGTGTTGACACACTGCCCGTTGCGAACCGCGCAAAGGCTGCTGCCGCCGCCCAGGTGGGCCAATACGACGCTTGCCTCGGAGAGTCTTTTGTCGATGCGACCGAGCTGTCGCATGGCGGATTGGAATGCGAGTCCGTGGAATCCATAACGCTTCACCCCGCTGGAATAGAGCGAATAGGGAATGGGGAAAACGCGGTGCTTCTCGGGCATCGTTTGATGCCACGAGGTATCGAACACCCCGATCTGGCGGGCACCGGGCCAGCGCTGGATTGCAGCCCGCACCAAGGCCAATGCCGGTGGCTGATGCAGCGGCGCCAGCGCAGACAACGACTGCAACGCCGCCAGTATTTCCTGCGTCAGATTCGCCGGCCCCGCGCGGTCTCCGCCATGCACGATCCTGTGAGCGATGACGTCCGGTATCGCGAGTTGATCGGCGAGTTTCCGGGCCACCTCGGACAGCAACGCTTGGGTATCGTCCTCCAGCGTGGCCAAGGAGTCGTGCGAGGTTTCGACAGAAACCCGTCCTGTTTGTTGCGCATCGGGGCCTGCGGACCTGGGGCCGCGCGGCAACGAGTAGCTGACGGCCTTGAGGCCAGTTGAACCGATATTCAACGCCAGCACCGTGCGCGCACCCAGACTCACGGGTTCTCCGAGCGCGGGAACGCCGACGCCTTCATCGATAGACGCCTGCGCCACAGCGGTTTCAAGACCTCGAGAACCACCACCACCGAAATGCCTGCTCCCAACGTCACCACAAGATCGTCCCAATGCAGCGGTCCGAAGCGGAACAGTCCGCGGGCCCACGGCCACAACAGCGTCAAGGTCAACATCACTGTCACCGCCGGCAGTACCCATTTCATCGCGGGGTTGATCCGCCGCAGCACCGTGAGCAGCGAGGCGCTGAAGGAGCGATTGACCAGCATCAGGCTGACAATCGTCAGCACCAGCGAAAAGAACGTCAGGGCCCGCACCTCTGCTTCCGGCATCCCGCGCTGGAGTGCGACGATGAAAATTCCAGCAACGACCAGAAACGCCACGATGCCCTGCAGCACACTCCAGCCGATCAACCCCGCCGTGAAAAGCGGTTCATTCGCGGCCCGCGGCGGTCGGCGCATCACATCGTCCTCCTCGGTCTCGGCTTCGAACACCAGCGAAGACACCGGATCGATCACCATCTCAAGGAACGCGATGTGCATGGGCCCGAACAGGATCGGCAAGCCGAACAGCAGCGGCAGCAATGCCAATCCCGCGATTGGCACGTGCACCGCAAAGATGAAGCCCATCGCCTTGCGCAGATTGTCGTAGATGCACCGGCCGAGCCGGACGGCAGTGACGATCGAGCCGAAGTCGTCGTCGAGCAACACCATCGAAGACGCTTCGCGGGCCACGTCGGTGCCGCGCCCGCCCATGGCGATACCAATGTGCGCCGCCTTGAGCGAGGGCGCATCGTTGACGCCATCCCCGGTCATGGCGACGGTTTCGCCACTCGCCTTGAGCGCACTGACAATGCGTAGCTTTTGCTCCGGCATGATCCGCGCGAAAACCGTGGCGGTGCGCACGCGCTGGGCCAATTGCGCATCGTTCATTCGCTCGAGCTCTGCGCCCGTCACCAGGTCAATCGCATCGATGCCCGCCTGATGCGCAATGGCCCTCGCGGTGGCCGGGTAGTCGCCGGTGATCATGAGCACCTTGATGCCAGCCGATCGGCATTCGCTCACCGCAGCAGGCACGCTCTGCCGCAACGGATCGGCCAGTCCGACGAGACCGAGGAACTCGAAGGCGAAATCGCGCTGCGACTCGGGCCATGTCTGCCCGTTGAACGCGGCGCGGGCGACACCCAGGACGCGCAAGCCCTTGGCCGCCATCGCCTCCGCGGCCTGCGTCAGCGCGGCGAGATCCGCGGCGCTTTGGTGGCACAGCACGCCGATCGCTTCAGGCGCGCCCTTGGCCGCGATGACGAATTCCTTTCCGCCATCGGTGGTCTGCCAGGCGTTGGACATGGCCAGCAGATCAGGCCGAAGCCCGTAGGCATGCACCAGCGTCCATCCGGATTCGTGCAGATGCCCGGTCTGCGCCAACTGCGCGCGACCGAGGTCGTGGAAGGCCCTTTCCATGGGATCGGTGGGTTGTCGCGCACTGGCGAGCACCCCGAATTCGACCAAGGCGTGGAAGACTTGCGGCAGCTCGGTGTCGGGCTTTTCCTCGCATTGGAAAACCGCTCCGCTGCCGAGCCTGAGCTCGGCGATCGACATCCGGTTCTCGGTCAGCGTGCCGGTCTTGTCGGTACACAGCACGGTCGCCGAACCCAGCGTCTCGATCGCGGCCGCG
Organism: Chiayiivirga sp.; assembly: GCA_046590875.1. Taxonomy (GTDB): domain Bacteria; phylum Pseudomonadota; class Gammaproteobacteria; order Xanthomonadales; family Xanthomonadaceae; genus JALCLA01. Next base: position 4,570 of record JBKJTK010000216.1, on the reverse strand, counting down.
CGCCGGGTCAGCACCCGCGCCCGCGAGATTCGCCAGGCGCCCATCGCCATGAACACGGTGAGGATGACGGGCAGCTCCTCCGGCAGCATCGCCATGCCAAGCGCGATGCCCGCCAGCAGCGCGTCCAGCCAGCCGCCGCGGAGCGTACCGTGAAGCACGACCGCCAGAACGCTGGCCGCGCCCCCGGCGATGGCGAAGTACCGCACCAGCCGCCGGGTCTGCACCCTCAAACGGGATGGCTCCGTCTCCAGCGTGCTTAGCGACTGGCCGATCTTCCCGATCTCGCTGTGCACGCCGGTGGCGACCACTTCGCCGACGCCGTTGCCCCGCACCACCAACGAGCCTGAAAAGACATACGGGAGATCGTCACCGCCCGGCCTGTGGAGCTGAGACGCAACTCCTACGTCGCGGGCGATCTTGCGGACGGGCACCGACTCTCCGGTCAGCAGAGACTCGTCGGTCTGCAGGTCCTGACTTTCCACCAGCACCGCGTCCGCCGGCACCCGGTCGCCCTCCGCGAGCACGACCCAATCGCCTCGGACCACTTCCCGCCCGGCGATGCGTTTGCGCTCGCCATCGCGAAGAACCAAGGCTCGCGGACTGGTGAGGTCGCGAAGCGCCTCCAGTACACGCTCGGTGCGGGACTCCTGCACCACGGTAATGACGACCGACAGGGTGGCGAAGGCGAGCAGGATGAGCGCGTCCTGCAAATCTCCAAGCACCAGGTAGACCGCGCCGCCGCCCAGCAACAACGCCAGCATAGGTTCCCTCAGCACCTCCCGCACAATTCTCAGTGGCGTGCGCCGATCCGGGCGCGGCAGCTCGTTGTAGCCCTCGGACTTCAAACGAGCCTGCGCGTCTGCTTCGGTCAGACCGCCGGGCGACGCGGATGGGGCGGGGTTTGGCATTTCGACCTTCTACGAATAACCAGAGGTAAGTGTTTGCTGTGTCTTGTAGCGGGGCGGAGTCCTCTTCGAAGCCTGTCCCTCCAGCTCAGCTACTTGCGCTGTCGTCGCCTCGTCGCGCACCCCATTGCCACTCGCGGATCTCCGGCATGTCGTCGCCGTGGCGCTCGATGTAACGCTGGTGCTGGATCAACTTGTCCTGCATGAGTCGAGTCAACTGAGCAGTGCGCGCCGCCAGGCCTTCGACCCGGTCGATCACGTCCATCACCAGGTGGAAGCGGTCAAGGCGGTTGAGCACGACCATGTCGAAGGGTGTCGTCGTTGTCCCTTCTTCGTTGTAGCCACGCACGTGGAAATTGCCGTGGTTTGTGCGGCGGTACGTCAACCGATGGATGAGTGAAGGGTAGCCGTGCCAGGCGAAGATCACCGGCTTGTCGGTGCTGAAGAGGCGGTCGAATTCCTCGTCGTTCAATCCATGGGGATGCTCGCTCGGCGGTTGCAGCGTCATCAGATCGACGACGTTGACGAGGCGAATCTTCAACGCCGGCAGGTGTTCGCGCAGCAAGTCGACTGCGGCCAGCGTTTCCAGCGTCGGAACGTCCCCGCAGCACGCCATCACGACATCAGGCTCTCTTCCCTCGTCGTTGCTGGCCCAGCGCCAGATCCCCAACCCGGCGGCGCAATGCTCGACGGCCGCTTGCATGCCGAGCCACTGCGGTGCCGGCTGCTTTCCGGCGACGATCACATTCACATAGTGCCGGCTGCGCAAGCAGTGATCGACGACCGATAGCAACGTATTGGCATCGGGCGGAAGATAGACGCGAATGACTTCGGCTTTCTTGTTGACCACGTGATCGATGAATCCCGGATCCTGATGACTGAAGCCGTTGTGATCCTGTCGCCAGACATGGGACGTGAGCAGATAATTGAGCGAAGCGATCGGACGCCGCCAGGCCAATTCGCGCGTGACCTTGAGCCACTTCGCGTGCTGGTTGAACATCGAATCCACGATGTGCACGAACGCCTCGTAACACGAGAAGAAACCGTGTCGCCCGGTGAGCAGGTAGCCTTCGAGCCATCCCTGGCAGAGGTGCTCGCTCAACACCTCCATGACGCGGCCATCGGGCGAGAGTTGCGCGTCCGAAGATTTGATTTCACCGGTGAACGCGCGATCGGTGACTTCGAAGACCGCGCCCAGGCGGTTGGATTCGGTTTCGTCCGGGCCGAAGATCCGGAAGTTGCGCTGTGCCAGATTGAGTTTCATCACGTCGCGCAGAAGCGCGCCGGTGACGCGTGTGGCTTCGGCCGTGATGGTTCCGGGGCTCGGGACATCGACGGCGTAATCACGAAAGTCGGGCATGTCCAGATCCCGCAACAAGGCACCGCCGTTGGCATTCGGGTTGGCGCCCATGCGGCGTAGGCCTTTCGGAGCAAGCTGCGCGAGCTCGGCGAGAAGCTTGCCACCGGCGTCGAAAATCTCTTCCGGTCGATAGCTTCGCATCCATTGAGCGAGGGCCTGCAGGTGCTCGGGCTTTCTGGCGAGGTCCGCGAGCGGCACCTGGTGCGAGCGCCACGAGTCTTCGGCGGGCAGTCCATCCACGGTCTTGGGCCCCGTCCAGCCTTTCGGTGTGCGCAAAACGATCATGGGCCACATCGGCCGCTGCTGATCCGAGGCGGAGCGCGCGTGGCGTTGGATGCTCCGGATGCTCTCGATTACCCGGTCCAGCGCCGCAGCCATCGCTTGATGCACCGCGGCGGGCTCCTCGCCCTCGACAAAGTGCGGCTCGTATCCGTATCCACGGAAGAGATGCTCCAGCTCCTCGTCGCTCACGCGGCCCAGGACGGTGGGACTGGCAATCTTGTAGCCGTTCAAGTGCAGGATGGCAGCACGGCGCCGTCGCGCGCCGCGTTGAGAAATTTGTTCGAGTGCCAACTCGCCGCGAGCGGCCCGGTTTCAGCCTCGCCGTCGCCCACGACGCGGGCCACGATCAGGTCGGGATTGTCGAACGCCGCGCCATAGGCATGCATCAGCGAGTAGCCCAGCTCGCCACCCTCGTGGATGGAGCCCGGCACTTCAGGCGACACGTGGCTTGGAATGCCACCCGGAAACGAAAATTGCTCGAACAGCCGTTGCATCCCTCCCGCGTCTTGCGAGACCTCCGGATACACCTCGCTGTACGTACCCTCGAGATAGGTGTTGGCGACAATACCCGGGCCGCCATGACCCGGACCGATCACGTACATCATGTCAAGCTGGTACTGGTTGATGACGCGGTTCAGATGCACGTAGATGAAGTTTAGGCCCGGGGTCGTCCCCCAGTGCCCCAGCAGTCGTGGCTTGATCGAGAGCGGCTCCGCGAGCAGCGGGTTATCAAGGAGGTATATTTGGCCGACCGACAGATAGTTTGCCGCGCGCCAGTAGGCATTCATTCTCTCGAGGAGATCCGGCGAGAGCGACGACGTCATTCGAATTCCTTCATCGACAGGAGGAGTGGTTGATTGCCGGGTTCGGCTTGATGCCGAATCGGCACGTTCACTCAGACTGACGAAGCCAGCGCCGTTTCGACGCGTCGTCGACCAACGTTTCCGCCTGTCCGCGCAGCCGTCGGCGATCTGACATCCTTTGCATCAGGGAATGCACTCTTTGCACGCGGCGATTCCGCATCGAATCCACATAGCGGCGTCAACCAAAGCGGATCGATTCGAAGTGGCAATCCCATGGTGGTAGCGAAGACACTGAACAGCGGGACATGCATGCCTTGCGCGTCCGCCATGGCGGAACTTGGCTTGGTCAGGGAGGCAGGACTTGCTCGCTTACTGACGTTCGAGCTCGACCGTGTCATTGACCTTCGGATCGCCCTTGAGCACTTCCGCTGTCGAGTAGTGCTCGTCAAGGATGCTTGCGACGCGTACCACGCCGACCTCCTCCCGCCCAAAGATCGGCGTGCTCGACTTCGGCGACAAAGGACGTTGGACGTGACGCACTACGTCGAGCACCTGGCCCACCTGGGCGCCGTCGCGGTCGCCGATGCAGACCATGAGCGTGCGTCCGTCAACGGATAACACCTGGCCTTGCATCATGTAACGGTGGTGCGCCGGACTGGTCGTGGCGCATCCGGAAAGCGTGATGAGCCCAAGAATGAAGATGCCGTGCAGCGCTCGCGCGCGGGATCGCGACGATCCAACGGAGCGTTGGGTGGTGGCGGATGAGCGAGTGTTCATTCGGCTGTCTCCTTGATGTGACGGGTTGGTTTGGTGGGTGGTGACGACGGCATCACGTGCTTGCGCGGCAACTCTCGATGCACAATTCGATCTGGAGCCATCAACAGCGACTGCCAGCGCTAGGCTCAGGCAGCTTGCGGCTGGACGCTTAGCTCGTGGATCACATGGGTGGCGTCTTCGGGGTCAGATCGGCGCGAGAATCCAAGGAAGCGCGCGATATCGGCCATCGCGGTGTTCTCTGCGAAGTCAATCGAGTACATGACCTGAATACCGCGCGACGACGCGACGTCGATCAGATGCTGCATCAACCTCACGCCCAGGCCCTTGCCTTGCCACTCGTCGCTCACCACCACCGCGCATTCGCAAGAGCTCCCCTGCGGATCGGTGCCATAGCGACTGACGCCCACGATGCGCTCCTGCGAGTCGAGCTTCGTCACCGCCAC
>JBKJTK010000346.1:0-35507 GCA_046590875.1 Chiayiivirga sp. | reverse complement strand
GCGTTTCTAGAGGGGGTCGCGGGCGGCCAGTCGTGTCGCTCGCCCTGGCCGTCACGACACCACGCATACAGTGCGTCGTACATCACCCGGCCGTGTTCAAGCATCGCGTGGTCGTCGCTGAACACGCGCGACAGGCCGAGCGAAATCGCATACAGGCCGGCCGACTGCGGACTCAGCTCCAGGCGCGCCGTATCTGCACCGCGCACGATGGTCGCCAGCTGCTGCAGGCCGGGTTCGTCCAGTTCGTACTTGAGCATGAAAGCGTCAAAGCTGCAGCGTTCGCCGACATGACTGAGCTCGACGCCGGGGACGTCGTACGCAATCGCGCCCGTCGTCTGCGCCACAGCCAGCACCTGATCGGCCGGCACATAGAGAAACTCGGCGGCCGGATCGATGAAGCGCGCGAACAGAGCGGTGGACAGGCGATGCGGTCGATCTTGGGACGTTCGCGAGTGACCCATTGCATGGCATGGACTCCTTGATCAAGCAGGGGGGAGCGCACCTGGTCCAGCGATCAAACTGCGCGAGTGATCAAACCGGCAAGTGCCGTGATCGCGAGCGTGCGCAGCAGGTGCTGACGCAAACCGAACAGCAGCAACGCCGCGATGGCGGTGAGGCCGAGCGCACGAAGATCAAGCGTCGACCACTGCGGTTCCCACCATTGCAGGACGCCCATTTGCGCCCGTGCGACCCGGGCGAACAACACATGCACAGCAAACCACAGCGACAGATTCGCGATCACGCCGACGACCGCCGCCGTGACGAAGCTCAAGGCTGTTCGCAAGGCGCGATTCGCGGTGATCCGCTCGAGGTGCGGTCCGGCGAGAAAAATCCAGAGGAAACTCGGCACGAACAGGAACCACACCGCCAGCACACTGGCGCATGCACCGGCCAGCACGGGTGTGTCCCCCGGATGCAACTGGTAGGCCGCGACGAAAGCCACGAACTGGAGCACGAGGATCAAGGGACCAGGCGTGGTCTCCGCCAGGCCCAGGCCATCGGCCATCTGCTGCGCCGACAGCCATCCGTAGTCCACCACGGCGAGTTCGGCGACATGCGACAGCACGGCATAGGCGCCGCCGAAGGTGACGATGGCAAGCTCGCTGTACATCACGCTGATCTTGGTCAGCAGATCGTCGGCGCCGCGCCACAGCAGCAGCGCGACCAGCGGCCCGATCCACGCGAAGGCCGTGATGCCAACCAACTTCCACGGGGTGCGCGGCGAGCCCACCGGTGGCGAAATCGATGGCGGATTCGACGGTAACTCCGCTGCAGCCGCGCCGCGGCGACCGATAAGCCATCCGATCGCGGCCGCAATCGCCACGATCGCCGGAAACGGTGCGGCCAAGCCATGCAAGGCGATGAACGCCGTCAGCGCGACCCAACCCGCTCCGCGGAAGACCAGCGCGCGACGAGCGATCCGCAGCAACGCTTCGACCACGATCACGACCACGGCGCACTTGACCCCGAGCAACAGCGCTTCGATCGCGGGCAGACGACCAAATGAAACGTAGGCCGCGCTCAGCGCCAGCATGGTGAGCATGCCGGGCAGCACGAACAGTCCGCCGGCCACGAGTGCGCCGCGCCAGCCGCCGCGATGCCAACCGATATAGGTTGCCAGCTGCTGCGCTTCCGGTCCGGGCAGCAACATGCAGAAGTTCAAGGCCGCGAGAAAACGCGCGTTGTCGATCCAGCGCAATTCCTCGACCAGCAGGCGCTGCATCAGCGCGATCTGTCCGGCCGGCCCGCCGAACGAGAGCCAGCCGATTCGCCACCATACTGCTGCGTCCAGACCAGCCATGTGATCGCTCCCCGTCGCTAGGCCAACGGCGCGCGTGCGAAACGCGCGAGCAGGCCATCGAGCACCGTGCCCGCCATCGCGATGCGCGCGTCTTCGTCAGGGGCAGCAGCGGCGATCGCATCCAGACTCGCGGCGACGCCGGATGTCTCCGCTGAAGCCAAGGGCCCCACCCTGCCTACTGCTGCACTCGATTTGCCAAGATCAGATTCCTGTGCCGAAGACAATACTCCGTTGCCAAGCGACGCGCGCGCGACGGCGCGGCTCGGCAACGGGTGCGGAGCTAGCGAGACCGACAAGCGTCGGGGGGCGACCAACCGGTGCGTCATGTTGCAAATCCGGGGCACGGCGCACCCCGAGCGATGACGCGATGACGCGACGACGACGGATCGCAGTGTCATGCGACCCGCGGCAATGTCGGCCCGACGGTGTGGCCGTGCCCATCGTTTGCAGCCCCCTGAACGTCCGAGCATACGCAGAATTCACGACGGCACCACTGCGGCGCGCACTCTCTTGCGATGCCACAGATCCGTTAGGATGCCCTTTCATCGCAATCGCATGGACGGCACCCATGTGCTACTCGGCGCAAGTCTGGGCGGACTATCGAGCGTATGTCCGCGTCTACGGTGCGGACCTCAGCATCGTCGAGTTCCATGAGCTCTATTGCGTGCGTCACACCAACTCGCGCATCAGGATTCCAAAGGCGATGGACGCCGCCTTCGCTGACCCGCGCAGCGACGGCGAGCGCGAGATCAAGGGCCTGATCGACGCGTTCGACCGCGACCAGGTGACCAAGCTGGAGCAGGAGATCTTCAAGCAGCGCAAGCGCCTCGCCGATGCCGAGCGCACCTTGCAAACCAGGACCACGAAAGCTGCCACCGAAAGCAAACGCATCGCGACCGACAAGGTCGAATGGGCGCTCGCCAAACTGGCCGATCTACGTCGTACCGAATCCAGGCCCCGCGACTCGCGCATCTTCCCGACCTGGTACGCGCCGGTGATGATCGTCGAGAACGGCCAGCGCGTGATCAAGCCGATGCGTTACCAGTGCCGACCCGCGGGCAAACCTGCGTTCTACGACACAAAGTATCCCGGCACCTACAACGCCCGCCGCGACAACCTCGAAGGCTTCTGGCGCGATCAGTTCGGCCACACCCACGGCCTCATGATCGCGAATGCGTTCTACGAGAACGTGAGCCGCCACGCGATGGAGGGGCGCGAACTGGCGCCCGACGAGAAAGAAGAAAACGTCATCCTGGAGTTTCGGCCGAACACGTCAGAACCCATGCTCGTCGCGTGCCTGTGGTCGCGCTGGCAAGGGGACGGCGAAGCGGATCTATTGTCCTTTGCCGCAATTACCGATGACCCTCCACCGGAAGTCGCGGCGGCTGGGCATGACCGCTGCATCATTCCGATCAAGGAAGCCAACCTTGACGCCTGGCTCACGCCGGATCCGGCGAACCTGTGGGCGATGTACGCCATCCTCGATGATCGCCAACGGCCGTACTACGAACATCGAATGGCCGCCTGACCGATTCTCACTAGCCACTTACAGCAAGAACGATTAGGGCCGTGAGGTGAACACATACAGCCGCTAGCCACAGTAACCGGACCTTGATCCACGTCAATCGAAGATCCGGCTTGTCGAGAAAAAGCATGATCTCGACGACCGCTCCGGTCGCGGCACCCACTGTTGCGAGCGCCGTAATCGAAAAGTTCACGGCAAAGTACATCGCGGAGTGTCGCGCCTGAGAGTGCCAATTGTCCGGCGTCAGCCAGAGTGCGCAGGCAGCTACAACAATTCCAGCGCGCCAGATCACCGCCCAGAATCCCATTCTCTTTTGCTCGGGCATTCCCTCTGTCATTTGGTTGTCGCTCCATCGCCATCCCGAGATTCGGTCACTACTTCTGCTTCAGACTGCAGGCGTTTGCGCTCACGATCAAGCAAGAGCTGCGCGTGCCGGACACCGCCCCGGAGTCGACTTTCTGTAGCGACCTCCCCATCCATTGCCGCGTCGGCGTTCTCGAGTGCGTTTTCGACAGAATGTTCAAAAACTGGAAGGTAGGCCACCCATTTCTCGAACTTCGACGGGTAGGCCTCGGGCCGGAAGCCGCTATCGCCACCGCGGGCTTCGATCATTCCGCGTAGCTCCTGGATCGACAGTTCTTCCAAATCTTCTTCAGAACGAAACTTCGCTGGCGAACCATAGGTTCCACTGAATTCGGACCCATCGTCGACGGTGAAGTACTCACCTGTGCCCGGAACCAACTTGGTTATGCGTGCAACGGGCGACAGGTCTTTGCTCACGCTCGCAACCAGATCTTCGATCTGTTCCTGAGTCTTGCCTTGCTTCGCCGCGAGCGTTCGCGTCAACGTCTGCACATATGCGAGATACCGATCCGGTCGATTCTGGATGAGATCAGGGTTCCAGTCTGCGACTGTATCCTCAGTGTGGCCGAATCCAGTTGGGTACATCGGTGCATCGAGGGTTGACACATTGACTCGTCGATGCGCGAAAGAGTCTCCGAGTCTGTGAATTAGTATGCCTGTGGTGATGATGTCGTCACCTGCTTTCTCAATTGCTCGAACGGTGTTGGCCGTTTCCATACTGCCCAGCCTGCCCGTAAGCGCGTGTCCGCTCCGTTGCGTCGCATCGCGCTTTGCGATCATTTCCGGCAAGGTAGCGTACGGGGATGGCGCTAACACTGCGAGAGCGCTCCAGATCATATCTGACTGAGTTGCAATGGCGTCCAACTCATCAGCTTCATCCTGTACTTGCGAGTAGAAGGCTAGCTGCTGAGCCTCGACATCTGAGTATCCGGCGCGCAGTGCCACGTAGTACGTCGTGTAGTAGTGCCCGGCTTCAGCGTACTGTCCGGTCGGGTCGATGTAGAGCAGCGGATTTCCGTTCGCGTACAGATATTTGTTCAGCGTGATCGGGTTCAGCACGTCCCCCGCCCACGGATCGATGCGAGTAAACCGTCCGAGCTTCGGCGCGTAGTACCGCTGCTGCGCGTAGTACAGTTTCGACTCGGGATCAGCGTAGTAGCCGGTGTAGCCGATCGGTGGAAGCGTGCCGGATTGTTGCGAGGCGTTGCCCCAAGCGTCGTAGGTGGCGCGGGCGAGTTCGCCGCCGTCGGCACGGCTCCAACGAGTCGGACTCTTGAGTGCGTCGTGCTGGGCGTAGCTCGTCAAATTGGTGCGGCGGGTGCGCAGCACGCGGCCGCCGGCCCAGTCATACGTTGCGAGCGGATTATTGGTGACGTTGGTTTCGCGGCGCAGCGATGCGCCGTCCCAGCCGTAGCGCACGGCTTCGGCGGTGGTGCGCTTCTCCACGCGACGGCCATCGCTGTCGTAGGCGTAGTCGACGGGCGGGCCTGCCGGCCCCGTCAGGGTAGCGATACGATCCTGAGGATTGATGCGGTAGGTGGTGATCTGTGCGCCGGTCTGTTCTCGGATCAGGTTGCCATTGGCGTCGTAGTCGTAATCCGTCGACACGCTGCCAACGCTGTCGCTGCTCGAATCGAGCTGATGGCGTTCGTTGTAGTCGTAACTGAGGTTCGCGACCGTCGTGCTATTGCGAGTGACAACTTCCGTGAGACGGTTGCCGACGTCATCGAGGGTGTAAATGGTGCGCGTGCGCACAGCGTCTTCGCCGACTACTTCAGTCGCGGTCAGACGATCGTCGACATCGTAGCTGTACGTCGAGATTCGCGTGCCTGCGCCACTCGTGCGAGTCTCCTCGAGACGGTTGCCATTGGCGTCGTAGGTGTAGACGTATGCCGCGACCTCGGTGCCGCTCTGGCGGTGCGTGATCGTGGCTACGCGCCCGGCAGCGTCATACTCGTAGCTAGCAACGGAACCGTTTGGATACGTCTGCGTCGCTATGCGGCCGGCGGGCGTGTAGGTCAGCGCAATCGCGGATTCGCTCGCGGGCTGCACGCTGCGCAGGCGGTTGAGACGATCATTCTGGAAAACGGTGCGGCCTTCCGCATCGGTGCGGGCTTCGCGGTTGTCCTGCGCGTCATACTCCAGCGCCAGCGGCTGCGACCAGCGGTCGATTTCCTCGCGCATGCGCTCCTGGCGAGTCCATGCTCGCCGCGTTTCATGCCGCGTCCCGCTTTCATCGACTTGCGCAATCAGCGCCGCATTGCCGTTTGGATCGTATTGGGTTATCTCGCTGACGATGTCGCGCTGGACATGGTTGCCCCCCCAACTGACTGTCGTGCGGCGATCGAGCGCGTCGAACGCGAACGCCTGCGCACGGCCGTTAGGGTCGGTACGCGCCGTGGCGTTGCCGTTACCGTCGTAGCTGTCGATGGTTTCGGATTCGCCGTCAGCGTAGTCGATTCGGGTAGGGCGGCCGAGGTTGTCGTATTGCGTAGCCGTGCCGCGCCTTTCCGCATCCTCCACCAGCGTGCGTCGATCGGCGGCATCGTAACCGTATTCAGTTCGCGCGCCTTCCGGCGTCACCACCTCGCTGAGGCGGTGCGCGGCGTCGTATTCGAATGTCCAAGTCGCACTCGCGCCGAGCGGGCGCACGAGGGCCGTGCGATTGCCATGGCCGTCGTACCTGTACTGGGTGACGGCAGGGCCGGCGGTGTGCGGCCGCGTTTCCGTCAGCACGCGGTGGCGAAGATCGTAGGTGAAGCTGGTATCGATGCCGTCTGGATCCAGCGCACGCTTCACATCACCCCAGGCAAAGTACTCCCAGCGCTCGCTGACCGCATCCGGTCGCCGCGTGGCGGTCTTCTCGTTGGCGGCGTTGTATTCGAGCGTGGTGATGCTGCCGTTGGCATCGGTCTCGCGCAGCAAATTTCCGGCAGCGTCGTAGGCGCGCTGCCACTTGACCACGCCGTCGCGCTTCAGTTCGAGCGCACGGTTCTCGCCGTCAAATAGCGTACCGGTCGGGATGCCGCGACGATCGGTCTGCGTCACGACGTTGCCGGCGGCGTCGTACACCCAGGACTGAACGTACTGTTGTGAATCGACCTCGGGGTCAGTCTGGCCGGTGCGACGATCAAGGCCGTCGTAAGCCCATTCCGTAGTGAAGCCGCGAGGGTTTGTGCTCTCGATCAGATTGCCGTTTTCGTCGTGGACGAACGTGGTCAGGTACGAGAACGGCGCCGGCGAGGTCGTACTCGTGCGGCGCCCGACGGCATCGACGGTGTGACTGGTGGTGCGATCGAGCGCATCGGTGTCGGTCAACACTTCGCCGTGGATCGTGTGTGTCCAGTTGAGCGTGCGTGAGAGCGGGCGGCGCTCTTGCGTGATCCGGTTAAGCGCGTCGACGGTGAAATCGGTGCTATTGCCGTTGGCATCGGTGCGCGAGACGACGTTGCCCTCGGCGTCATAGTCGGTGGCTTCATAAACGTTGGGGAGGAAGTTGCCGGAGAGATCGCGGCTAAGGGTGCGCCGATTGATCTCATCAAAGACATGCTCAATGCGGCGCCCGTTCGCCTGCAGTTCATCGGTTTGGTTACCAACCGCGTCATAGCCGTATCGGGTTTCCCGGCCCTCGACCGGGCCGGTCTGAGCTGTCAAGCGATTGCGCGCGTCGTAGCTCAGATTCATCGCATGGCCGAGAGGGTCCGTACGCCGGATGACATTGCCCGCGCCGTCGTACTCGCTCAGCCAATCCTGCTCTGTCGTATCGGTACGGCTCAATTCGCGACCTCGTTGGTCGTAGGTCCAGGCGCGCACCTGCTCGGTCAGCCGCGGGCCGCTCAGGAGCTCTCCGATCTTGCGGTCGGCGTCGTCGTATTCGAACGCAGTGACGCGCCCCTCTGGCTCGTTCAGCGTTATTAGCCGATCGCGCTCATCGAACTCGCGCGTGGTGGCGATGCCGCGCGCATTCGTGGTCTGGACCGAGTTTCCATTGCCGTCAAACTGATCGACGGTTTCCAGCCAATCGGTGCCCAGCTTGCGGCGCACGTGCGTCCGCAGGTAGGTGGGGTGTGCGTAGCGATACTCGGTGACTCGCTGAGCGGTGGTCTCGCTCAGTACATGCCCGAGTGCGTCATGGGTAAAGGTGGTGCTGCGACCGAGCGGTTCGTCTCTGCGCGTCATCCGATTAGCTTCGTCGTAGACGAAACTGGTCGCGTTACCGCGCCAGTCGGTTTCGAGCAGCGCGTTGCCGTTCCTGTCGTACTCGAAGCGACGGCGGCCGACGCGCGGATCTGCTATCGAAACCACTCGCCCCATCGGATCGTGGGTGTAGAGCGTCTCCTTGCGGTTTTCGTTGATCTCAACGCGCTGGCGCGGCCCGTCGAAATACCGCACCCGGCGCCGCGCACTTTGCGCGCCGCCTTCCAGCCCCACGGCGGCCGCTGGAAGTCGCGTTTCGACCAGTCGGTTGCGCGCGTCGTATTCGAACTCGGTGCTGTTGCCGCGGCCGTCTTTCTGCTTCGTCTTGCGTCCAAGCGCGTCGTACTCGAATTCGGCGATGGTGCCGAGCGCGTCGAACTCGCGGCTGAGATAGCCGAAGCTGTCGTAGCGGTAAAGAGTGACCTCGCCCGCGCCATTGCTGCGGCTGGTGCGGTCGCCGTTATCGGCGACCACGTAAGTGTCACTGGTTCCGCCGCGCGCCATCCCGGTGAGATTGCCGCGCGAATCGTGCGACGTTCTTGTTTCGATCAGCCGTGCATCGATGAAACTGCGCAGGCGATCCTTGATCGGTGTGGCAAACAAGGCTGGCGCGTGATATTCCCAGCGCCGCGTGAGAACCCCAGCAGTGTGGGTTGTGCGCTCAAGCGCCTTGTTGCCTTCACCGTCGTACTCGTAATCGGTGACGGTACCGAGCGCATCGGTGACCCGCGCCGGCTGCATCGCGACCAGGTTCCAGTCGGTGCGCGTGGTCCCGGCCGGATCGCTCACCCTCGTCGCCGCGCCATAGCCGTTCAGCTCATAGGTCGTGTCGTTGCGCCGCGCGTCGGTGACGACAGCGCCCACGGGACCGAGCCCACGTACGCCGCTGTACACGAAGTCGGTTTCGCCGTCGTCGGGCTCCTTGACCTGGATGACACGTTGTTCGGGCAGGTAGATCGGCCCATCGTCGGTCGCCACCCCGGACCAGCCGAGCGCATAGCCGTAGGTCCGGTCGCTGAAGTCGATCCCGTTGCGCGCGCGGTCCAGGCGGAAGCCGAAGTGGTAGTACTGGAACTCGCCGTCGGGATCGGGTAACCAGATGCCACCGCGATTCACGTAACGATAGCTGTCACTGCGCGCGCCGCCGTTGTTGCCCTGGGTGCGCGTTACGGTGCTGAGATTGCTATCGGCGTCGTAGGTGTAATTGATCTGCAACCCGAGTGGCCCTTTGACCTGGGTCAGTAATTGGCGCGAGAAGCGATATTCGTACGGCGTATTGGGTTGGCCTTCGCTCAATATCACGGTGCGGTAGACCATCTCGAGCGCGCGACCGGCCGCATCGCGAATGCGCTTGACCTGGCGGGGGAAGGTGTTGCGGTCGTACTCGTAAGTGACGCGGTTGGCGTTCGCATCCTCAATATGAGACAGGCGCCAACCGTTCGGATCGAGTTCGCCGAAGCGATAGCGCGTGCCGTCCTTTGCGAAGAAATCAAAACCGCCGCCGAGCGTGGCGACCAGGGTGCCGTGATAACCGTGCAGCGCGCGATAGCGGATCGATCCATCCGACTGCACGCCATCGGCAACGAAGCGCTGACCTTGACCGGCCGCGCCTGTCACGGTCAACGACCCGCAGCGGTCGGCGACAACCTGTGAATCCAGATTGCTGTTCCAGCCGCGACCGAGGAAAGTGAGCTCATCGCCGCTATGGCTGGCATAGGTTCGCGTGAACTTGAGGCCGGGACCGCGCCCATCAACCGCCGCATCTTCAGCACTGATGACGGCGTGACCGCTGAATAGATCGACGCCTTTGACGAACGAGTGCGCGAGAGGAAGCGAGTCGCGCCGCTGTGGCACATTGCTGGCACGGCCGATGTAGACCTCCTCCTCGCCGTCGGCCGCGGACACGGCGCGCAGCTCGTACTCGAACTCGCCGAACTTCAGGTCCGTGGTGCCGACTTCGACTTGGTAGACCCCTTGCGCAAGCAACGGCGCATCCACGGCGGTCCAGGCCAGGCTCCCGCGTACGCCTTCTTGATTGAGCTGATAGAAATCCAGCTTGATGCGCGCGGGCTGGCCGACTGCGTAGACGAAGCGTGCGGTTTCCGGACACTGCCAACCGGTCGGCACGTCTATTTCGTGCTTGATCTTGATTCGTTTTGGATAGCGCCGCGCGACGAAACTGTTGAGCGCCGGCAAGGGGGCATTGCTGGTATCGACGCCGAAACCGGCGATGATGCCGCGCGTGAGCTGGATATCGACTTCCGGCGATTGCAGATAAAACGGCGTGCCGCTGTTGATCGAATAACGGGCCGAGTATTGCTTCGTAGGGTCGAACGGGCGACCTTCGCCGAAGCGGCAGAGGAATGCTCCGTCGCCGTACACCTGGCTGCAGCTGGACTCGACTTGCGAGTCAGCGAGCAGTTCGATTGTCGGGTTGCGACCGATGTAGTCGCTCGGCGAAAAACCGGTGGAGATGGCGAACTCGCCGGTGCTGCGCTGATAGGCACTGATCTGGATAGGAGCCGGCTCGATCAAGGGCGCCGGCATGTCAAGCACCCAGGCCCGGGGAACCGGCGGCCGGAGCACCTGCCCGTCGTCAAACGGCGGCGGCAGCGGCATGGTGATGCTGCCGGTCACGTGGCCAGGCGCCAGCGCCTGCATGTCGTACTCGCCACCAGCGCCGCCGAAACGCGGTCCCAGCAACTGCGCGCCCGAAAGCGACACGGTGGTATCGCCAGGCGGAACGTAGTAGTTGAAACCAATCCAACTGTGTCCGGCGCCCGACACCCCGAAAAAGCGACGCGTAACGGGAAAGCGTGTTCCCGGCAAGGCAGCTTCCATCGACACATCGCCGGTGAAACTCGTGCCGTACCCGCTGCGCAGGTGATACGCGGTCTGAATCAAGCCCGCCCAATACCAGCCCAGACATCGGCCTTCGTCATCGCCCCGGATATCGCCAGCCGTCCGCAACGTCAGGCCGGCACTGCCCGCCGAGCTTGCGATCGAGAGGTTGATGCTCGACTCCATCGCCGCGGTGGGTGCGAGATTGAACGAGCCGCCACCCGGTCGCGTCTTGACCTCCACACTGGTGGATGTACAGGGGAGCCCGACATAACGATCCGAATCGGCCGGACACGCGCCCGGCAGAAACAGGCCGCTGCGCGGCGCACTTCCAATGTCGTGCCCGAAGCAGTCCGGCGTGTTTAGGACGTCGGAGACGCTCGCAGTGACGAGCTGGTTGTGAATCGGGTTGTCGTACGCGTCTACAACGGCAACATCGAAGCCGATGTACCCCAGACCCGGTGCCAGGACAGTCGCGCCCGTGCGGTTGTGCAGCTGCACGGCGACCGGTGCGCCCGGCAGTGCAAAGGCACGATAGGGTTGCTCGGCCGTGATGATGCCCGCGCTGGACTCTACTTGCACGTCAACCGTGTTGATGCTGCCCCACTGCGGAAACTCGTCACCCTCGGAGTAGAAGTAACCGCCGAGGCCCTCTTGCCGTTGCGGCAAGGTCAGCTGCGTCTGCGCCAGACCGCGTGCATCGGTGGGGACGACTATGGTTTCACCTCCGCCATCCAGACGGCCGTCGCCTTCGCGAATCGTGAATGTCACCTGCGCTGCGACGACAGGCCGGCCGAGTTCATCGCTGACGTACGCCGACAGCGGCAGCTCCAACCGGGTGCCCGCCGCGCCAGTCTGGCCTTGCGCAGACTCATCGAGCTGCAGCAGGAATCCGGCGAGTGGATCGTCATTCGGTTCGCCGCCGTACGGGTTGGCAAAGAGCGCGGCGAGACTCGGGAAGGTCCACAGGTCGGGGGGAATGACCGTCGCGCCACCGGCGTACCGGCCTGCGATGAAATAGCCGGTTTCGCCGGTGGCCGGGTTGAGTGCACGCCACACGCTGCCGCGCCAAGCCTCGATCTGCAGCGGATCGCGTGCGATCTCGACATCGAGGCCGCGCTCCAGCCAACCTTGCACGTTGTCGCGCACCGCTACATCGTGCGCCGCCAGCAACGTCGCGACGTTGTCGCCCGGGCGCAGCGCCAAACGTGGAATG
This sequence comes from Chiayiivirga sp., assembly GCA_046590875.1. Classification (GTDB taxonomy): domain Bacteria; phylum Pseudomonadota; class Gammaproteobacteria; order Xanthomonadales; family Xanthomonadaceae; genus JALCLA01. Next base: position 23,564 of record JBKJTK010000346.1, on the reverse strand, counting down.
CCGGCGACGCTGGCGCGCTGCAAGCCAAGATCTGCCGAGATCGCCTCGACGCCCCATTGCTGCTCGAACAGTTCGTGCTCGAGCGCACTGCCGTGCAGCGCCGACATGCGCAGCCAATCGGCTTCGACGCTCTCCACGCCGCGTTGTGCAACAGGTTCGATCGGGCGCAGCAACGCGTCAATTGCGACGCCTTCGAACTTCAAACTATGGCTGAGTCCCAGTACTCGTTCGACGCGATACTGGGCGATCGTCAATGTGGCACCCGGCAGCGGGCGAACCAGTGTCGTGCCGAGGACCGCAGCAAGTTCGGCATCGCTGCGACTCCATTCCTGCGCATATCGCGCGCCGAGATGACCGAGTACGCGCAACGCGGCCGGATCGCTCACGCTATGCCGATCATCATCGGGCAGCGGAGGCGCGTCGCCTTGTGTGTCGAGTGTAAGCGCGGCGATGCCGCCGGCTATCAACGATTGTTGGGCGCTGACTTCGCCGCCCGGCGCGCGCAGTCCGATCTCGATGCGATGCGGCACGCCGGTATCGAGTACCCCCTGGCCAGACAGCAATGGTGCACCGTCGAGCCACAGGACCGGACGTACCCGCACCAGATACGCGGGCACGGTGCCCAAGCCACCGCGGGCGTTCGCGAGATGCTGGTCTTCCACGGTTGCCGGCACGTAGCCGAGCGACAGACGCTTTAGACCAATCTGCGAAAGTGGCCACTGCGCATCAAGCACGACTGCATCATTAGCCACGGTGCCGGCTCGCAACACCAGATGCAGCCACTGACGTTGCTCATCGAGCAAGTCGGCTGCTTCCAGATTCACAGCTCGCACTGGGTAAGGGGTGCTCGCTGGGAGAAGCTGAATAGGCGCGGCGTCGAGCACATGGCGCGAACCCAGGGCAGCGAGCTCGAGCGGCGGCGTGCGCTGCGAGAGGCGGAAATTGAGTTCGTCGCGCAGTGCGGGCCACGGCAAGGTGTCGCGAACCGCGGCCAGGTAGACCTGCATCCATAACTCGACTTCAAGCGCTGCGGTTTGCAGCACCTCACCCGCAGGCGTGAACTGCGCCGGCTTCAGCGCCGGCATTAGCGGAATCCAACTGCGTCGATGATCGTCGGCGGCCGATCCGCGATAGTTTTCGTAGGGAACGTGCGCGGCGACCCAGATGTGTTCGATGCGGAAGGCACCGATGCGCCCCGCGATCACCACCGGCACATGCGCGATGCCGGTCGCGGCGAGTGCCACACCGACCTGCGCTGGCTCGACGCCCATCTGCCTGGCGAGATCGGCGACAGGCACTTCCACCACACCGGTGACATAGCGCGCGCCCGCGCTCGATGCACGCAACAACGCGATAAGCAGACTGGCCTGATCGGCGTCGTTGCCGGCGCGCGTGCGCAAAGTTTCGTCGGCGCCCTTCTGCGCACCTGCATACCACTGCGTGCGGACCTGGCTACGCACGAAGTCGAATATCGCGATGTAGTCGTTGCCAAGCGCTTGTGCCTGGGCCAGCACGGCAGGAGACAGTTGCGCCTCGGGCGTGCTGGTCAAATCTTCAGCCGTGGGAGCGAGATCGGCGCCACTGGCGTAACTCGGCGCGACGTCGGGCTGCATGCGCGGCGGCCGCGGCAATAGCCGCGGTCGATGCTGAGGCAGGATCTGCGCTCCGTAAACGCCAAGCGGCGCCGTAACATTTTGGGCGTCGATGGTGGCGAGCAGGTTCGCCAGTATCGTGGCGCGTTCCTGCGCCGCCGCCGCGTCGAGCGTGTCGAGTAACGCCAGTAGCGGATTCACCTGCGCGCGCCAGCGAGCACGCGCGATGTCGATGCGGGCCGATACATCCACCGCCGCGGCGGCGCCGGCCTGGCGGAGGCGCTCAAAGTCGGCTTCCACGAGAAGATCGGCAGCACGCACCGCATCGCCGAACTGCGGCAGAAGTCGCGCTGAGTCGGCTTGCGCCTGGGCACCGTCTGCGCGCAGTTCACTCAGCGCCAAAGAGAAGCGTTGCATCGCGCTCTGACTGGGTGCGGTCGTCGCAGGCTTGGACGCGGGCGCGACGCGCGCCGCGGCTGCCTGCGCAGAGGTATCGAGTCCGATGACCAGGTTCTCAATGAACTCGCGGTTGTAGTCAGGCGGCAGCGGCGATACCTGTGCCTGCACCGCATGCGCACCGAACAGCGCGAAGGCGACGAGGACGTGGCGCATGCGCCGATGGACGATGCTCGGCGACATGATCACGATCTCGATGAAATGTTGACGCGCGTCATCGCTGTGCGACATGGCGTCGGTTGATGCAGGGCAACCCGCCGCACCGTTTGCAGTTGCGGTGGCGATTCCGGGTGCGGGTCAAAGTCACGTATTGCCGGCTTTGCGCCAGCAGTCGGGTGCTTGAAGCCACCAACCCCCGGGCTTTCGAAACCGTCGCGGAAGATGCTGCAGGCAAGTTCGGCGGTACCGCACGCACGCATCACGTTCGTGTTGGCGTAAGCACCGATATTGCCGACCGCGTCGATGGCGCGCGCGAGGATCAGGTTGTCGCCTCCGGCCAGAGCCACCGCCGCGAACACGAAGGCGCCATCGGCGTTGGCCCTAGTCGATCGCGCGACCGCGCCGTTGCGAAGCTCGACCACGGCCAGCGGTTCGGTTTGACCAAGCACATCGATGCTGGTCGAGGATACGTGCGTGCCCGGAAGCGGATAGCTCAGCGTCACCACCGGCGCTTCCGTATCAATCTCGAACCGCAGCGTGCGGGTACTGCTGAGTCCGGCTTCGTCGCGTGCCTCGACATGCAAAACGTGTGGGCCGTGACCCGCGACGACGGTGCCGGATGCGAACGTCAGATTGTCCAGCGTCACCGTATTCCCGGTACTGGTACTGTCCTCGATCGTGATGACCGGGGTTAGCGCCAGACGCGAACGCTGGCCCTCCTGCACGCCGTCGATGCGAATAACGGGCGGGGTACGGTCAACGCGGATCGACAACGGTACGGGCACGCTCGTGTTGTCGTAGGCATCTCGCGCACGCGCCTCGATCGCGACGTTACCTTCGCGCGGCAAGGGGATCGTGAGTTGCCAACGCTCGCCGCCCTGGGACTGCATCGTCTGCCAGTCGCCTCCGTCGGCGCGGGCCTGCACCAGCGCGATGGCGCTGGCATCGGTCACGCGTACGCGCACGTCGGCGCTGCCGCCGTGCACGCTTTGCGGGGCCGGTGCCTCGAAGCTCACGAGCGGCGCTTCGGCATCGACGATGGCGACCGCGGCCGATGCCAAATCGATCCAGGTGTTGTCGTGCAGAGCACCGAGAGTCGCGACATAGTCGCCGAGCGCCAGCGTGCTGCTGTCGATCGTCTCGCTACCCTCGCTGTTGCCGCCGGCCGAAAGCGCGAGGGTGCGTTCGCGCACAACGACGACCTGGGCAGTGCCCAAAGCACGCAATTGCACTCGCACCGGCAAAGCCGTGCGTGCGATGCCCGCGCGCTCCTCAACCTGGAGGTTCAGCGCGAAGCTGGCGCCGAAGGCAACCTGCGCCGGCGCGGAAGTGATCGTGCCGCGCAGGCCGCTGCTGCCGGCGTCGGAGCGGAACACACGCACACTGGCCGGGGCACCCTGATTGCCGGCGCCATCGGTCGCACGCGCCGCGATCAAGTTCTCGCCCAGTGCCAACGGCACGTCGGCCGCGCTGAACACGCCGCCCTGATTCGCACGGACCGTAGTTTCGAAGGCACCGACGTTTAACCGGATATTCGCCCCTGCTTCAGTGCTGCCGACCACCAGCAAGGTTTCGGCCGCGACAATCTGGCCTTCCTGCGGCTGCACAAAGGTGACCGCAGGCGCCTGCAGATCGAGACTGAAATCGACGCTGTGTTCGGTACGGTTTCCTGCGGCATCGACAGCCACCGCAACGAATCGGTGCGCGCCATGGGTTTCGACGCCGCTGCCCGCAGTAAACGCTGCGCCGTCAAGAGTGAGCATGAGCGTGCCCAGATGCGCGTCCTGCACCGTGACCTGCGGGGCGACTGCCGCGATGTAAGTTTCGCCTTGCGCGATACCGCTGATCTGTATCTGCGGCGGTGTGGCATCCGCGCTGAATGGCATGTCGACGCTTTCTCCGATGTTGCCTGCGGCGTCGATGGCGCGGAAGCGCAGTGCATAGTCGCCGTCGGCGAGCGAGACGTTGGCGCCGTAGAGATCGTCGCTCAATGCTGTCAGCGCCTGCCATGGGCCGCCATCGAGGCGATAGTCAGTCCGGCTGACGCCACGGTCGTCGGTGGCCAGCACACGCAGATCGAGCGGCGGCTTTACTACACTCCCTGGTAGCGGAAGTTGCGGAAGCACCACCGGCGCCTGAGTGTCGACCACTTCGATCGTGACGCTGTCGAGCAATCGATATCCGGTACCGCGGTCAGCTTCCAGCAACAACGTCACCGGACCATACGGCCAGTTCGCCGCCGCCAGGGTCCGCGTGAGTGACGCCGTGGCGCCCGCGGCGAGATCGAGCGCGATCGTTTCCTGATGCAGCGACGCATTGTCGGCAGCAACGGCTTGCAGTCGAACTGGCAAGTCGTCGAAGGCTTCGGTGGTGCCATTGCGAACGTCGAATGCGAGCGTCAAATCGCTACCGCGCGGCAGTTGCAGCACCGCCGGACGCAATTCGCCACTCAACTCGCCGACTTGCTGCGTGCGCGTGACCTGCACCGTCAAGGGGCCAGTGTCATTGCCGGCCGCATCCTGGGCGCGGGCGGAGATCACATTGATGCCCAGCTCCAGCGGCACCGCGTCGAAAACAGCGCGCCCCTGCGCGTCGGCGATTAGTGTGCGTTGATAGCTGGCAACCTGCAGCCGTATCTCGACGGCGGGCTCGCTCGCAATCTGCACCGTGACTGCGTCCTGCAGGGTTGAGGCGCCGTCGGCCGGACTGACGATAGCGAGCGGAGGCGGGGTGCGATCGATGGTGAAACGCAGCTGACGATCGCTGCGATTGCCGGCACGGTCGTAGCCGATCACCTCCAGACGATGTGCGCCCTCGCCCGAAATTGAAGTGCCCGCGGTATGGGCCACGCCATCGAGGAAGACACTTATCGTGTCCGGGTGAACGTCCTGTAGCGTGATGACCGGCGTACGCACGGTGTTGTAGAGCCCGCCTTCGGCGACGCCAACAATCACGATAGTCGGTGGGGTGGAATCGACGATGAATGCATGGCTCCCGGAGAGTGTCTCGTTGTTCCAGGAATCGCGCGCTCGCAGCGTAAGCTGATGAGTGCCGTCGCCGAGGCCGTGCAGCAACGCCTCGTAGCCATCGAGGCCTCCTGCCGAAAGCGCACGCCACTCGCCGCCGTCGACGCGATAGGCGGCGCTGTCGACGCGCGTGTGGCGGTCGATGATGCGCACCGCGATCGGCACCGGTGCGCGTCGCGGCTCTACAGCATCGGGGGACACCAACGTGAGCTGCGGGCCTTCAACGTCGACGGCCTGTAGGCCGAGCGTGGCCAGCGCGCGCCAAGTGTCGGGCGCATCGCCCGCCAGGCGCGCGTCGAGTATCGCGGCGTAGGCGAGCGGGCGCGACGCCAAGTTGTTCATCGGCTCGGTTTGGAGGAACTCGCCGGCCGCAGCTAGATCGACGGTCCAGCGTTGCTCTTGCCGCGGGGTAGCCTCGCCTTCGGCAAAGACGCGTACGCGAAACTGGGTAGCTGGCAGCGCAGCCGTGGTCGGGTTGGTGGCGCTGATGCGCAGCACACCTGGCGCCTGACCCAATCCGAGTTGCGTGCTAGGTGTGATGCTCAATTCGCCGCGCAACGTCGAGGTTTCGGCCAACGGCACAAACTCGACTTCGCGCTCCAAGGTCTCAGCCGTGCCTGCGCTGGTGAAGCTCAGGCGCAAACGATTCAGGCCGAGCACCTGCTGCGCGGCATTCCAGGTAACGCTGCGGCGCAGGCGATAGCCCGGCAACAGCGTCCCCGTGCTGCCCTGCCACAGAAGCACCTCCGCCCCGCCTTGCGATGCGCGCGCATGCAAGCGCAACGTGCCTTGATTGATCAGCTGATTGCCAGTCAGGTAGTCCAGCCCGATCTGAACCGGTACAACCTCGCCCAATGGTGCGCGCACGCGCGCCGGCTGCAGCAGCAGCGCGAGCTCGGATTCTGCGCGCAATTCGACGCTCAATTCGCGTTCGTCGATCTGGTTGCCGTTGCGCGCGAGAAGGAGCGCATGGATACGGTATTCGCCAGCGAGCAACTCGCTGGAAGGAATCCAGCGCCACTCGTAGCGGCGGTTCTGGGCTCTGGCGAGGGCATCGACCGGGAAGCGACCGATTTCGCCGAGACTGGCGCCAGTGCCATCGCGTGCTTGCATCACGATTTCGCCCGAGAAGACCGCGCCGGGATTGAACACGCCAACGTCGCCCTCGATGACCTGCCCCGGCGCATACGAACTCTGCGTAGCTGCCAGGCTCAGGTACGGCAGGTCGTTCGTGCGTACTTGCCAGGTGGTGCCCACCTGGTTGTTTGCTTCGTTCGATTCGGCGAGAAGATCATCCGGGTCGGCCTTCACCTGCAGCAGGTACTCGCCAAGCTGATCCATCAGGCCGAGGTCGAACGGCACACTTAACTCCTCACCCTCCGACAGCTGCAATTGCCCGCTCTTTTCCAGGCGACGCTCGCTGCCGTCCGGCAGGCGAAGGATGGCGCGCGCATACACCCCGTCAATCCTCGCCAAACCGCCGCCCGACGCGTTGCGCAGACGCACGAACATGGAACGGCCCTCACCCAGATGTGCCACGGCCGGGAACAGGCCGATGGTCGGATCGAAATCGAGATCGGGCGTGCCGGTCGCGGGCGGCAGATAGTTGAGCTCGATCGGATCCGAACTCGGGCTGAGCAAGCCGCTGCTATTCCCGGCGACGGCTTCGATCACGTTGCGTCCTGGCGCAGCGATTAGCGCGTCGGTACAGAAGGTACCCGGCAGGGAATAAAGCTGTGGGCGCGCGCCCGGAACATCCGAGGTCAGGAGCAGTTGCCACGACGCGCTCCACTGCAAGCGGTAGGTGTAGCCGCTCTGCAGTGCGTCTTGATCGAACCGATGTAGCAGCGCACCGGTGACGCCATCGCGGACCTCAAAGCTGTCGGTGAATCGCAGCGCAATAAGGCGGGCATCCGGTGACCAGGCCATTGCCCGCGGCAGGCGCCCGTCGTCGAGCAGTACGCGCGGCGTGCCGAGATCGACATCGAAGCGCAGCACGCGGGCGGGTGCCGACTGCGCTACCAACAGCGCTGGCCCAAATGGCGCCGGCAGCGGACCGGCTGCGGTCGCGTTGCTCGCGATCTCGATCGGCACCGGTGTGGCCACACTCACATTGATGCCGTAGACGCGACCCTCCGTGTCGGCAAACAACGCCCTGTTGCCCTGCCAGCTCAAGGACCCGGCGCGTACGCTGCGCCCCCCTGGCACCACCACGCGGTTGAAGGTGTAGCCGTCGGTGGCCAGCAGCCACAACGAATTGGTGATGCCGGGATAACGATCGCCGAAGATGAGGATGCGGTTGGCATCCGCGTCCGTTGCCAAATCGTGCATCGCCCCGTTGAAGTACGGACTTGCGTCGTACTGCTCGTTGAAGCGGTACCGATGTACCTCTCCGTAGGGGCTCACCGTCACCACGGTGCGTCCGTCACGGCTGGCGCGCGCGTGGGTGATGGTGGCGGGCGACCGCATCCCGGAGCTCTCGGTGCGCAACCCGTTATCGACATCGGCCCAGACCGGTCGATTGTCATCATCTTTCGCCGGCGTGAAAACGCTGCGGCCATCCGGCATCAATGTTGTCCCAAGTGAATTGCTGGCATAGGCCAGCGTGCGGTACGACCAGCCCGATCGCGAGCGCACTGCCGCAATCGGATCAAGCGCACGCGCTAGAAGTACTTCGACATCCGTCGAGGTGTAGCCGCACACGCGGTAGGTCGGCTCGACCCAATTGACCGGCAGGCCGGGCCGGGCCGGATAGGTGAGGCTGGGCGTCAACGGCGGGCGCACGTCGCGCACGCGCGCACCGCGCGGCTGGCTCAGCTCGCCGCCATTGCCGCGCGTGTCGATCGCCTGCACGCGATACCAATACTCGCGCTCGAATTCCAAACCCTGATGCAGGTACTCGCTCGCGCTCAGGCTCAGAAGCAGTACATAGGGCTGCTGCGGATCAGCTTGCGCTGAACTCGCATAGAGGCGGTAACTCGCCGCCGTCTGCCCGCCCGGCATTGACCAGCGCACCCGCAGTGCTGCACTTTCGCCTTCCTGCGTGACGGCATCGAGGCCCGGGGTCGCCGGACCGCCCACGGCAACATCGAGCGCCACGGCGTTCGAGGCGGTGCTGGCGTTGAAGTGTTGATCCTCGGCGATCAAGGTGTATACGTAGCGACCGTTGCCCAACCCTGAGTCCAGGTAAGTACGCGGTTGAGCGGAGGGGATCTGCGCGATGCGTTCGCCATCGCGCAACACAGCGTAGCCGAGCAGGTCGGGCGCGACCGATTCGGTCCAGCTCAGAAGCGCACTGTCGCCGTCGACACTGCCACTCAGCACGACTGCCGGCGGCGCTTGGGCGTCGCCCACTTCCACGACGAAGGGCGTCGAGCGCGCGCTTGCGAAGCCGAGCGTGCTGAGCGCCGCAACTTCATAGATGTGGCGGCCATCGCCGACGCTGTCTTCGTACACGGTGGCGGTGATGACAGTGCGTTCCATCACTTCAATTTCGCTGACCGCGACTTCGGCTCCGGGTGCCTGCGCTCGCTCGAACTCGATCACCAGTTCGTCAGTGGGATAGGGCCGCTCGAACAACACGCGTTCTTCGACGTTGCGCCGGCCGCGCCGTTCTGCGAGCAACTGCAAGTGACCGTATTCGGTGACTGCATAGATGCGGAAATCGGCGGCCGAACGGGCCGCGTCGGCGAAGTGCAAGCGCACGCCGCCGATCAAGGCACGCGCACTCCAGGACAACGTCGCCTGGTTCGGGCTACGCAGTGCCGCGGTTGCTACTTCGGCTTCGATAGTCCACTGCGTGGCGGGGTTCTGGTCGATCAGCTGCGGTAGATCGCCTTCGCCATCGTTCGCGCCGAGTACCTGCGCCAGGCGCGTGTCTTGCCAAAGCGCACGATTGTTGCGATAGACGCGATAGCCCGCGACATCGCCGCTTGGGCTCGATTGCCAGCTCAGATCGACTTGGTTGCCGTCGAGGACGCCGCTGAGGCCGGTCGGGGGTGGCGGCACTTCGCCGCGTCTCACCTGCACACTCGCCGGCAAGCTGACGTTCCCGTCACTGTCAGTGATGCGCACGGCGAGATTGTTTTCGCCGAGGAACAAGGCCACGTCGGTGAGTTCGAACGCGGCGAACTCCGCGACCTCACCGCCTTCGCCGCTGCTGTTGGATGCACCCGCAGTGACCTGATACGAAAGGCGACCCGCACGCGACTGCGCGCGGCCGCCGAGGTCGATGCTCGCATCGGATACCGGTGTGGCTGGCACATCCAGACCCAACGCGAAGACATGGGCACGATCGACCGCGCTGGGCTCTGACGCGTTCTCGCTGTCGTCCAGCGCGACCACACGATATTCGTGCGCGCCTTCGCCGCGACCGGTGTGCTCGAACTGCGTCGCCGTAGGCGTGGCAGGGCCGACGGCGACCCAGCGACCATCGGCCTCCAGACGTTCCAGACGATAGCCGGCGAGATCAGGCTCGCTCGATGCATTCCACTGCACCCGAACGAGATCACCGTTGGCACGCGCGAGCACGCCGGTCGGCGCAGCAGGCGGGGTCAGATCAGCGTAGCGCACGCTCACGACCGGGGGCTCCAGATCGCTCAGACCGCCCTCGTCGGTGGCGAGCGCGCGTAGTTCGTAGTCGCCGTAAGCCAGGGCGCCGGGCTCGAAGGTGCTCTGCCACGGGAGTTCGGTGTCCGGCGCGCCGATCGCCGTCCAGTCCTGCGTGCCCGCTCGGCGGTAGGCGAACACGACCTGCGCGATATCGCGGTCCGCACTGCGCGCGGCGATTTCGATCGCCTCTTCGAACTCTTCGTCCGGCTGCGGCCGAACGATTTCGAGTCGGGGCGGTCCGGCATCGCGTTCCAGTTCGGCCGGCGCAGACGGGGCACTGATATTTCCGGCCTGGTCGATCGCGTAGACGCGATAGACCAGTTCCCCATCGGGCGCGGCGACGTCCGAATACGCGTTGTCGGCCAGCGCAAGCGGCCTCAAGTCCGCTGGTAGTGACCCGCCGAAGCCGACCAGCTCACCGCCCCGATACAAGAGGTAGCCAAGCAGATCGGCTTCGTTGTTTGCCGCCCAGTTCACCTGCACCTCGGTCCCGTTGACCGCAGCGAGGCCGACTGGGGCCGCCGGCGGTTCGTTATCGATGACCACACGCACTTCGGTCTGCGCCTCGTTGCCGGCGATGTCGCGTGCGCGCAGGCGCAGGCGTACCTGGGTCTCGCTCGCGCGGCCGCGCGTATCCCACAACAGCAGGTCGCCACCGATCACTTCGGCCGGCGATCGGCGCAGCAGTTGTTCTGCGCTGCCTTCGACCACGCTCAAGTCCCACTCCGCGAAGTCGTCCTCGTCGCTCTGCGCCACGCCGCGCACCGCATAGATCGCGCGAATGCGCTCGTCCGCCGCTGGGGCAAACAGGACCACTTCAGGTGGTGTCCGGTCGACACGGAACAAGACCGCATTGCTCGGCGGACCGAGATTTCCGGCGTCGTCGCGCGCGCTGACGATGTAGCTCAACTCCCCTTCGGGGACGTCACGATCAATAAAGCTGCTGGTGCCTTCCGCAACGTTGGCGATCTCGACCCCGTTGCGACTCAGCACCACCGCAGCGAGGTCATCGATGGCAGGTGGTTGCCATTCCAGCCTGACATCACGGCGCTCCATCAACGTTCCGCTCAGCACCAGCGCGGGCGGCGGCACCGTATCGATACGCACGCCGATCTCGTCGGTCGCGGTTAATCCGGCGGAGTCTTCCACCACCAGGCGCAGCCGCAAACTGGCGTCAATAGACAGCACCGCCTGCGCGAGCCAACTCTGCTGGACCGGCTCGTCGCCCTGCCCGATCGTCGACCATTCGTCGCGCGCGGCTTGTGCGGCCGTTGCGATCTCGACCCGATAGCGTGCGAAATGGTTGTCGGTTGCTATCCCGTAAATCAGGAAGCCCCCGCTCAACACGTCGCCATCGCTGGGGTACTGGATGTCAGCGACTGGAGGCGTGCCGTCGATTTCGATTTCGACGGTGGTTTCGCCGATGTTGCCGGCGGCATCTTCGACGCTCAACCGCAGCGTGTAGGCCCCGTCCGGCTGAGTCGGTTGCCAGCGCATGAATTCGCCGTCTTCAACCGGGTTGGTGGATTGCAGCAACAGGATCGGCTGATTGGGCGTCGCAGCCGCCACCAACTCGAGCTGATAACGAAGGAAATTGGCATCGGTCGCACTGCCGCGCAACGCTACGGTGCGGCCCGCGACACGCGGCACCGCGCCGCCGTCTTCCAGCGTCAGCGTGGCCACGGGCAGGGTGCAATCGAGCAACGCTTGGCGCCGCACCTCACTCTGGTTTTCGGCTCGGTCGTAGGCTTCAATGTCGAGGGTGTACTGACCCTCGGCCAACCCCTCGAACGGGCTGATGGTGTGCTCGCCGATCTCGTCGACGAGTAGCCGCCGGGTCCACCCCGCTGGACCTTGCAGCACCGCCTCGGTACTGCGCAGGTGCAGATCGTCGACGTGGAAGCCTGCTACTTCATCGCATCGCACATGCGCATCCGCGGGCTGCAGATCGTCGATGACTGGCGCTGCGGTATCGAGCCTCACATCGAGCAACTGCAAATCGACACTGTCGGGTTGGGTGGCGTCGGCGGCGCGCACCTCGATCACGTAGTCGCCATCGGGCAGCAACGCGCCCTGCTGGTTGCGCCCGTCCCACGCGAGCGTCAGCACGCCTGCGGGCGTTGCTGCGTCGTTCGCCAGCAGCTTGTGCACTGTCAGCCCGTCTAGGACGCGAACAGTAAGGCGCGCGTCGCGATGCAGCTCCAAATGCAGCTCGGTTTCGTCGAGGCGACCATCTGCGTTTGGCGAGAAGAGCCATGGCACCACGCGCGCACTCTTCAGGATTTCAGCGCGTTCAAGTAGCTCGACCTGTACTACTTCGGAGCTGCGATTGCCAAGTAAGTCTTCGGCCTGCAAGCGTACCCACACCATGCCGCGTGCACCCGTTGTCGGCCATTGCGCGAGCAGTTGCGCGGCGGGCACGGCGTGCGTGTCTTCCTCCAGGGTTACGTACGGCCCATCGGCACCCACTTGCGACAGCGCGACGTTGTATCGGCCGAAGTGCAGATCGTTCGCCCTGCCCCGTACGGAAAGCGTGACGACGCGCAGCTGTTCGAGATTTTGCGGTCGGGTGATTTCCACGTCTGGCGGTGTCGCGTCGACCTGCACGAAGCGATCGATCGCGATGCGGTTGCCGCAGTCGTCCACCGCCTCGAAGCGCACGCCGTAGAGGCCGTCCGGTACGACATTTCCGCCGGTTTTGCCGTCCCAGCTGAAGTCGATATCGCCGAAGCGGGAGGTCGCGTTCACCAATGTCGCGATGGAATCCCCCACGATCCTCGGGGCGCCGCCCGGACTGCGTGCCGCCTCATGCAGCACCACGCCGAAATCGACGCGCTCCCGCGCTCGCAGAAACCACTGCGCGCGGCGGAATTGCGCCGCACCGACGGGCGCGATTGCCGGCCATTGAGTGCCCGGCAGTACGATCGTGGCGGGCGTGCCGCGCTCTTCCAGGCGCACGGCGGCGTCTATATCAACCTCGATCGTCTCGCACACATTGGCGCCGGACCAGTCCGCGGCGCTCAAACGCAGTTCCACGCGCTCGTCGGTCTGCAAGTCGGCCAGCGATTTGTTGAACTCAATGGGCGATCGGCCGGAGAAATTGCTGACTGCAGCCGTGACGAAGTGAGGGCAGCGCACATCGGGAATCGCAGACAAATATCCGTCGCAGGCAAATGTCGACCAGGCGCTCCCGCCCGAGGGGCGTTGAGCAAGGAAATAACCCACGTCGCGCTCGTCCTCGACACGTCCCGCCATGCCGGGCGCGCCTGTATCCGCTGCGCAGATACGATCGCCCTGGACTGGCGATTCCACCTCGATCCGCGGCGCGCGCCGGTCAATCGGGAAGGTGTCGCTCGCTACTTCGGTCCAGGGATCCGCCGGAACCTCGCGGCGCTGCAAAGCGAGTCTCCATGCGCCTTCCGGGAAGGCGGTCGTGGAAAGCACGACCGTGCCGTCTTGCAACACCGGTTGACTGTAGGTCTGGGTGCTGAGAGGGCTCGACAGGTACAAGCGATGTTCGCCCTGCGCGCCGACGTTGCCGACAATCGCCCTCACTTGCCCACTCGGCGTCGCGCTGCAAACCGGGGAAAATACCGGCTGCACCTCGAGTGCTGCGTCCGTACCGCCACCGCCGCTCGCGCTGCGACAGTCGTCCCATGCCGAGTATCGGCGGCGTTGCTGGCCGTCGCTCGCGGTGGCTCGGAAGCGCAGGTGATCCAGCGAAGCCACGCCGTGCGTCTGTGCGATCGACACCCGATCGGGACTCGGAAAGCGGGCCAGGCGGCTCGAGGCGAGGTACTCGCCCGTTATCCGGCTAAGAACTCGAACGCTTGCGCCCTCCTGAACCCCAATCTCGAGCAGAAAGTCGATTGATGGTTCTTGCAAATACGATGCGGCCGCGAAGTTACCGGGCTCCGGGTCAATCGCGCAGTTGAGCAACAGTCCGCCAACCGTGAATCGCAACGCATTGCTGGTCAGCTCGCTTCCGTCGGGATAGCGCCCGCGCAGACGCAGCGCAATCTGCGAGCCCGGTTGGCGACCGCTCACGTCGAAGGGGATCTGCGCGACATGACCGTGGGCATAGGGGACTTCGCGCGGATTTACCGGCGCCGCAGCCGCAGCGGTTCGAGTGATCCATTGCGGGCTGCCGTCAGGCGCCACGACGAGCTCGTCGGCAGAAAGATCGGTCAACTCGCCGCGTAAATCGAACGCAAACAACGGCACGTCGGGATCGTTGACCAGGTATCCCCCCGCATTGGGAATGTCGTCGCTTCGGCCGAACGGCAGCGCTTGTGTCGCGGAGAAACGGAGGCTCCCGCGCTGATACCACCAGTGCGAGAACAGCAGCGATGATTGGGCGCTGCCGAGGGGACGCTCGCTGCGATTGCCCGCCGCATCGACCGCGACTACTCGAAAACGCTTGCCGACGTACTGGTTCGCTGCCAAGACGGCCTGGTCCGGGTCATCGTCGAACTCGGCCGTTCCGTACGGAACGAAGGCCCGCCACTCAGCGCCTTGCACTACGGTCGATTCGAATTCCTGGTAAGTCGGCGCTGCGGCTTGTCCGGCAAAAAACTCCCGCACATCGAAATCTATGATCGGGCCCCTGCCACGCAGGGGCTCAGGCACAAGCTTGCCCCAAGTGTTGCCTAACGCCTCCGAATCGAAGTACGGAGGCGGCTGCGTCAGCGATGCCTCGATCTGCGGCGCAACGGTATCGACATTCACGCGCAAGCCGAACCCGCTTGACAACTCGGCGCGATAGCGGCCGTCCGGCGCGCGCGCACCACCGCTGTCGCGGCCATCCCAAGTCCACGTGCCCGCACCGAGCTCGGGCACCCCGAAACTGAAGTCCTGCGAGTAAATAATACGACCGGCCATGTCGCGGATCGAAAAGCGTTGCTCGGTCGGCCGCAGCACCACGAAGCGCAGCTCGAGCGCGTCTTGCACGCCGTCGTTGTTGGGCGAGATGGCGCGGAAGTTCTGTCGCACGTTGGCGATCGGTGAACCGAGCGCGACTTCGGAGCTCGCGAAGCGATCACGCCGATTTCCCGCGCGGTCGACCACGCGCAAACGGAACAGGTAGGCCCCTGCCTGCGGCGGCGCCCAGCTGATGAAATCATCGAACCGAACCTGCTCACGCGTGGCAGGCACCAGCGAGTTCCAGTCATCCGGCGTGGCAACGAGCGCCCAATCGAGCTGGAAGAAATCGAAATTACGGTCGGTGGCGACTCCGTTCAGTTGTACCGAACGGCCATCGCCGCTCGCGCGCAATACCGCGGTCAGCCGTTCGAGGGTTGAGAACAGCGCCTCGGTGCGCTCGGTCGTGGCGTTCTCGCCCTTCAGCAGCAGGCGCGACTGCGACGGCGAGGCGGCTACTACGCGCGCGGCGTAACGCCAGCTCGACGTGGTGCGGCCGCGCGTGGGCACGAACACGCGCCCGTCGCGGCGCAACAACGTGCCATTGCGATGAATGAAGCGGGGCCAATCGGGCGGCGCGCTCATCTGCGCAGCATTGGCGAACGTTACGCGTGGATAATTCTGCCGATCCGCGCTGCTGATCAACGGCCAGGCGCTGCGCCCCCCCAAACGGATTGCTTCACCGTTCCAAGGCAAGCGCAGGTAGTCGGTGGCACCATCGCCGCGAATCATTCCGGTGTAGTGCTGATAACCGAAAACGAACTCGCCAGTGGTCAAATGCAACGCGTCGTTATCCGCGTCGAAGTAGCGCGACTCCACTCCGAGGCGACTGCCGGTATCGCTCAGCCAGCGCGAGTGTAGTGACGGATGGTTGCTTTCGGGTACCGGATTCTCGCCCAGGTATTCCTCGTAGTCGGGTTCGTACTGGCCGCTCGAATACTCATACTCGCCACTTCGAAGCGTGGCAGGCAGCTCCAGTACCCCAAGCGGCCTTCCCTGCTCGTCAAAGCGCAGCAGCGATCGAGCCCCATGATCAATGACGACTGCCTCGCGCTGATGCTCGAGCCAGAAGGTGCGCAGCGATAGCACCTTGGCGCTACCTTGCTGCTCGCCGGCCAAGCCTTTTTCACAGCTACCGCCGCCACCATGGTCATCGTCGGGATCTGGCGTGGACGCCGTGTGTAACGTGAGCGGCTGACCCGAGCGAATGTCGATCAACTTTACCGTTTCGTCGCTGACGACGCGCTTGGCCTGGCCCGCACTTGCCGCCGAACCTTCGCCGCCGCCGTCGCCGTTGCAGCCGTAGGCGCGGGTGTGCACCAGCATGTAGTAACTTGCTGGCAAGTGATGAACCCGATAGTGGTATTCGTAGTTGAGAAAGTTGCCAATGATCTCGCGTTGCGGCTGCATGATGTCGAACGGAACGTACTCGAGCTGGCCGAGCTCTCCTTCGGGCCGATTCCGCGCGCTGAACAGCACGCCCTCTTGCAGGACGGCAACGACACCCACGTCGGCGTCCATCGAGGGCGAGCGAACCGGCACCAACACGGTGCTCGCCAGATGCAACTGGTGATACTCGCTGCCGCTGCTCGCACCCACCAACACGCGCTGCAGGTCGATCTGCGCATGCAGGGGCGCGGTATCGCGCGTCTGCAAGGTGGCCAGCAGACCGGGGCGATCGATGTCGCCGCCAGCCTGCACGAACAGCAGAGTGCGGTTGGCGCCGCCCATTTCGTGCATTGCGATCAGGATGCGACCGTCGCGCAGTGGCAGCAGTTGCACCGGTTCGAGCGAGATCAGGCCATTCTGAGTGGCGTAACGATCAAGCCAGCGCGGCGTGATGACTGGCTCGATTCCACCGAGTAGCGCGTGCGATCGCAGGACGCCGCGCTTCATTGAGATTTGCGTATTGTCGTCGTGGCCGACGGTGAATAAATATTCCTCGGCCACGGTGCCTTCCGGCATTTCCTGCCATTCGTTGCGGCTGGCCGGCAAGGCGCGATAAATACCGTTCTCGCTATTGACCGCTTCGAGCGCCATCGGCCGATCGAGGTCGAGCGTTGCGTAAGCAGGACCCCGTACGACGCCGGCTGCCGTGCGCGCCAGCAGCGCATAACGACCGTCGTTGAGCAGTCGTCCGCGGTCGTCGCGGCCGTCCCACACCACACCGACTGAACCGTTGCCGGCAGGCTCCAATTGATCGAGGCGGCGGCGCTGGCGACCGGCGTGGTCCTGCACCAAGACCTCGGCCACATCTGCACCTTCGGCAAAGATAGCTCGGGTTTGATCGCGCACGCCGTCGCCGTTGGGCGAGAAGTAAGGCTCGGTCACAAACGCATCGCCGGACTGTGTATCCAGCAGCAGCGCGGCTTCGTTGTTGCTCTCGTCGGATTCGCGAACGAGGTTGTCGCGATCGATCTGCACGCTCACCGCTTGCGCGCCCGCGAGCGTGGCGAAGGTCCAGGTCCATTCGATCAATTGGGTTTGTCCCGGCGCGATTATCGGGACGATCTGCACGTCACCGACCTGTGCGCGTTCGCCACCGGCCAGTTCGAACAACTGGATGCGCGCCGGCGCACTCGTCTGTTCGCCGAGATTCGAGACCAGAACCTGCGCAGTCACCGCGACCCCGATCACAGGCGCCGCCGGATCGAGCGTGATGGAGCCCTGATCGATGGCGAGGTCAGCCAGGCTTAGCGCCGTGATTTCCCGAATGCCGTAGTTGTCGTTCTCGTTGGCCTCGCTGATTTCGCTCTGCGCATCGACGTGCACGAACAATGTCGCATCACCGCGTTCTGCATAGTCCGGCACTTCAATTTCGACGCTGGTTTCGCCTAGCGCCGACAGACCGGCGCCGACCCGGACCCGACCCAACTGCACACCGCCGCTGCGCGGATCACCGCGGAACAGCGCTACATCGAATCCGGTCGCCGCGCTGTTGCCGATGTTGCGCACGCCGGCGCGCACGCGCAGTGCGGCGCCCTGCAACACCGGGTCGGGAACCACCAGCACGCTGCCGGGAATCGCCAGCAGGCTCGGCGCGTCGTTGCGCACGACTTGCTGGACGAAGCTCACTTGGTTGTTGTTCTCGTCGGTTTCAGCGACGACGCCGGCCGGATCGGCGCGCAGGCGCAGTGACTGCGCACCTTCCAGCGCCGGACGCCATGTGAGCGTGCGCTCGACGGTAGCGCCGGCAATCACGCTCAGCGCGGCCTCGGCGACGACCTGCCAATTGCCGCCCCCCGCATCGACTTCCAGCACCAGTGTCGTGGCGGGTGCATCGCGAGTTCCGCGGTTGGCAACGGCGATCTTGATGCGCGTGTCTTCACCGAGCGTGGCGGTAGGGGCGAATTCGAGCGAATCTTCGAGCGCTTCCAGATCGATCGCCTCCCCGAAGCCCAGGATGATGTCGGCGCTGTTGTTGCTCTCGCGGCTCTCCGCGATCTCTCCGTCCGGATCAAGCACGACGCGCAGGCGATGAGCCTCGGGCCGCGCAATGGGCAGCGCGATTGCGAAGCTCGCTTCACCGGTGGCCGCGACGTCCACACGCGTTTCTGCCAGGAGGTCGTCGCTTGCCTGTCGGCGATCGAGAACACGTACCCGGACCTGGCTCGTCGCCTGCAAGCCGAAGTTGCGCAGGCGTCCGCGCAGGGTGACGCTTGACGGAACCCGTGTGAACTGCGCCGGCGACAACTCGAGGTCGCCGGCGTCGATGCCCAGATCGACGCCAGCAGGCGCCGGGGTGACGACCAGATCGAGGCGCAGGGCGTTATCGTCTTCGCGCGTTTCCTGAATGGCGTTGTCGCGATCGAGAACCGCGTGCAGCGCTCGCGTGCCGCTCATCGCGCTGGTGTTGATGACTGTATCGAGCACCACCTCGTCACCAGCGAGCAAGGCGCGCACCGGCAGCGGGCCAGCCAGCAAGGTGCCGCCGGCCTGAGGATCGCCATCGTACCAATGCAGGTTGCTTGCGGCAGCGGATTGACCGCCGCCGTTGGCGATGCGCAAACGCAGACGCGCCGGCTCGCCACGCACCGGTTCGCTCGGCGCCGCTACCGCGGCGAGCGGAACCAGATTTGGACGCGATCCGCGCTGCAGAGCCAGGGCCGCAACCGCCGTGGTGTAAACGCTGCCGGCCCAGTCGCCATCTGCGCCTTGTTTGGAAAGCAGGTATTGCGCAAGCGTATCGCGCGTAGTTTCGGGTAACTCCAGCGACGCTGCGCGCAGCATCAGTTCGGCGATCTCGCTCAGCGCGAACGCTGCGCTCTGAATCGAGGCGACCTGAACGCGCGCGCTGATCCAGTCGCGCGCGCGCGCGCCGTCGGCACGCGCTGCCGCGTCGTCGCGTTGCAACAGACGATCGGCGGCCAGCGCCGACAAACCGATGCGACCCGCCGCACCGCGTCCCGCGGCGAAACTGCCGTCCGGGTTTTGCTGCAGACGCACGAACGCCACCATGCGTGCAATCCGAATTTCGTCGCGTGTCTGCATCGTGTGCAGCGACGACCACGAACGGAGGCTGTCGGCCGCACTGCTGTTCCACTCGGCCAACACCCCGGTGCCGCCGTCGGCGTTGAGCGGTGCGCCGCCTGCAACGACGCGATTCGGCAGGGCGGTCTGGATCCAGCCGTGCTCATCGAGGTTGCGACTGCTGCGCCCGTTCAACCACTGGGTGCCCTGTGCCAAGGCTGCCGATTGCGGATCAGCTTCGCGCAAGGCCAGTACCACCGCGGTGGTATCGCGCGCAGCGGTAGCGGCGCGGTCCTGCCAGTGACCGTCGCTGCGCTGTTGCCGACCCAACCACTCGAGTGCAGTGTTCACCGGCTGCGGCCGCGGCGACACTTCGGAGGCAGCCAGCGCTGCGGGTGCGGCGACCCGGGCGGCGCTGCGGGTACGCAGATGCAAGCGCAGGCTTGCACGGCCGCCGGTTGCGGATTGGAAATACTGCTCATACGCGGTACGGAACCGCTCCAGCTTGGCCAGATCGCGCGGATCAATCGCCTGCCCGGGTCGAGTGATCAACAGCAATGCACCGGTGAAATAGCGCGGCGCCACCGCTGCTGAGGGCACGCGCGCACCTTCGGCCGCCAACACCTGCGCCGATGTAATGCGCTCTTGCGTACCAGTCACGGTCAAGCCCACGCGCGGCAGATCGGCGGGGTTGCCTTCGCTGCTGCGGATCACTCCGAAGTCGGACACCTCGCTGTGATCAGCGAAACCGGCGAGGTACATGTCCCACGCGCCGAGCCGCTGCCTGGCTTCGGTGATCGTCCAGCGATCCGGCGCGGTTTGCCGCCATTGCGCGCCGTACATGAGCGAAGCCTCAGTATCAGCGAACAAGCTCCAGTGCGCGCCGTCGCGCCCGATCAAGTCGTCGCGGCGAGTTCCTTGTGCATCCAGATAGTGGAGCTGCACCGACCAGCGGTGCATGATCTCATGCGTGAGCGTGTTGAGCGGCGAACGAAACGCAGCGCTACGGGTGTTGAAGTCGTAGCGCGACAGCGCCGCCATGTCGATGTAGCCCTGCAGGCGACCGGCGCTGCCGTAGGCCGCGCTTACATCGAAACGATCCAGGCCGATGCCCTGCACGTCGTTTCGCACACTGTTGTAAAACGCGAGCGCTTCCCCGGTGGGGTACTCAAATGTGGTGAAGGCAATGAGAAAATCGAACTCGTCGGGGTGGTCCCGATAGAAGCGTTGCGCCACGTCGTGGCGCGGCGTTGCCAGACCCCGGTCGTAGGCGCCCGAGACTTCCATCGCCACGATGTTGCCGAAATCCGAAGCGGCCACCACCGCCTTGTCATTGCGCTGAGCGCCTGGCGATGCCGCGGCGGGCGCTTCCACGTCGTTGTGCAGATGCAGACCCGAAGGCTCTTGCGCCACGCTGGGCAGCGCACATGCCAGGAGTGCCAGCATGCCCGCGAGGGCCCGCACGTTCCCCGTGGGTACTGGTGAGCAACGCATAGTCTATGGCTCCTGCTCACCATCACGCGAATCAGCCGCAGCCGCCGGACCGATCGTGGAAATCACGTCGATCTGCAAGTCTTGCCGCACCATCGGTCGGAACTTGTCGGCAACTGGCGCGCGTACGGCGTCGCCACGTTCGAGTTGCTGCAGCGCCAATGGTGTGTGGCTGTCGGCTGCGAATTCCACCGACACGCCGGCGCGATTGATATGTCGCAAGACGGCGCGCGTGCCGGGGACGCGTTCGCCGATTTTGACGACTTGCAGTTGGCCATTGGCGCGAAAGGCTGCCGCCTTACCCGCGTACTCCACCAGACGAACCTCATCGGCGGCTTGGCTTGCGGTCGCAAGCAGCGTGCTCCCGACCAGGATCGTCACCACGAATCTGCGCACGCCAAACCCCCAAACGCCCCGCGCAGAATCCAGGTGGGCAAAGGCTTTTCGCCAACGCGAAAATGCCTCACCCACACGCAAGCGACAACCGCTGCCAAAAGTCACGGAGTGGGCACCCTACAGTATCCGCCGCGCCCATATCAACAAATTCTTAACCTTCCCCGTCTCTTGCAAGTTCTTAAATAGATTCCATTTTTCGGCGAGAACGAGCCGCCGACGATAAGCAAGCGGCAGCTTGAGATACCTTGCAGGGCGAGCTGGACGATACGCGCCGAGCGTCGGCGCAAATCGGAACGTTGCGGCAAACGAACCACCCCTGGCCACAACATCGGAGCCCCTTTCTTTGATCCCGTGTTCATCTACTCGCGATTCGTGGGTGAAATCGATCATCCTCGCGGGTTTGGTCGCAGCCATGGTCATGGTCGTCTGCACCTTCATCCCTGACGGCCCGCTCGATTACCTCGACGCCGATGTGCACCTTTGCTGGAGTCGGGCATTCCATGCAGCCCTCGGTGAAGGCCATTGGCCGCGCTGGAGCGCGAACGATTTCGCCGGCCTGGGTGCGCCGGTATTCGTGTTCTACGCACCGCTGGCCCATGCCCTTGCCGCGGCCTTTATCGCCATGGGGGCGGCTCCGGGGCTGGCTTTGAATGCCGTATACGCAACGGCGACGATCACACTCGCCATCGTGACTTATCACTGGATGCGGTCGCGGTTTGGCGTACGCGTTGCGATGGCCATTGCCGTCTCCTGGACGATGCTGCCGCAGCTGACTCTGCCCGGATGGCGCTTCAACATGCCCGCGAGCGCGCTTGCGTTTGCGGCGTGCGCGAGTGTGCTGTGGCAGCTGGAACGCTTGCTCTGTGGACGTCGAGATGCGTCAGTGTGGCTGGCATTGAGTTTTGCGCTGGTTCTCTACACCCACACCCTGAGCGCGTTGCTGCTGGGCGCCGTATTGACTGCCGTCGGTGCAGCGTTGCTGTTTCGAACGAACAGACGCTGCGCAGCACGCTATCTGCTGCTGGCGCTGACCGCCGGCACGGTGCTCGCCGCACCGCACTGGCTGACGGCATGGATTGCTGCCGATAGCGTTCAGCTGGGTAATTTCGTGCAGCCGACGGCCAAGCGCATCGAATACAACTTCCTCTTCACAGCCCAAGGTCCGGCGCCGTGGCCGGAACACGACCTGATCCAGCTCACCAATTTGTGGCTGCTGGCCGCGCTGCTAGTGTCGATTGTTCTGCTGGCACGCCGCCGCGAAGGACTCGCCGACTCAACTTGGCCTTGGTTCGCTCTCGCTGCGCTGTTGGCGTTCGCGGCGATGACGCCATTGGCGGCGCCGCTGTATCGGCTCATTGAGCCGTCCCGGTTCATCCAGTTCGGATGGCGCTGGCAGGGGCTGTTCGCGCTGTGCGCACTTCCGGTGATTGCGGCCACGCTGGCAACGCTGCGCTCGCGCACGCTCTTCGTGGTGGCGTGGCTCGTGCTTATGCCGCTCTTCGTCGTCGGGGCAGGCATCGTGCCGGGGTGGAGCGTACTCGGCTTGCCTCGGTTGCCGCGCCTGACTTCGCTCGAAGCGCAACGGCGCTCAATTGAATGCGCGGCGACACCGCCCGAATATCTGCCGCGTGGTCTGTTGCAGAGCGAACTCGCGCTGCTACTGCAAGACCGGACGCCGCTGCGTGTGGTAACCGGCCGTGCCGTGCTAATCGAGGTCGCGGCGAATTCGCATCGGCGCGAATATGTCGTGGACGCCGAGATACTTTCGCGGCTGCAGTTGCGCGTGTTCGCCTCGCCCGGGTGGTCGCTCACACTCGACGGCGCCCCGATCCACGCAATATCGCAGCAGCCGCTGGTGGAGGTGGAGGTGAACGCCGGTCAGCATGTCCTGACCCTGACGTATTAAGTGTTGGACGCTACCCGCCGCGTGGAATTGGACGCGCACGCGCTCAGCGCGAGCACCGCGAGGCAAAGCAGGATGGGCTTGAAGTTCACTGCGCACTCCGGGAATCCAAAGTGCGGATGCTGCCGAAGCGGCGAGCCCCGGCTCAATGGGCCCTTGGGGCAGCTTCGTTCCAGCGAAATTTTTCATCACCCCAAAGAAAAAAGGCCTGCGATCGCTCGCAAGCCCTTGTGTCAGGATAACGACCGAACGCATCGAGCCCACGGGCCGTCCCTTGCTCCCATCGATCCTTGTGGAAGACCTGCGCCGCGCCATTCGCGCCTTGCTGTCCCGACCTGGATTTTCGCTGGCCGTGGTCCTGACGCTCGCGCTGGGGATCGGTGCCAACACCGCAGTGTTCAGTGCGATCCAGGGATTGCTGCTGCGACCCTTGCCTTACCCGCAAAGCGACCGCCTAGTTGCCATCTACAACACCTATCCGAAAATGGGGCAGGAGGACGCCGGCACTACCGCGGCCGACTATCTGGACCGGCGCGATCA
>JBKJTK010000305.1:0-3433 GCA_046590875.1 Chiayiivirga sp. | reverse complement strand
GCCTGGTACCACGTCGGCAGTTTCGTCGAGGCGCAGTCGTTCGAGGCATGGCGCGATGCACCCGCGGGGACATCCATCACCACCACGGCGTGGATCTATCCCGAGGCCTTGCCGCGCTTCGCGGTGTGGTTGGCGAGCGCCTCGGGCGGATGGAATGAAGGAGCGGTGCACGCCGCGTGGCCGTTGGCGTGGGCGGCACTGGGGCTGGCCTGTTTCGGTTATCTCGGCCTGGCAGGTTGCCGCACCTTGCCGGCGTTGCTGACCGCCGCCGCGATCCTGACCCTGCCGCTGATCACGGCGCATGCCGCGTTGGCCGGCTACGCGGACCTGTGGTTGGCAGCGTTGCTGATGATTGTCGGCTTCCATCTGCTGCGCTGGTTTCAGCATCGAAGCTGGCGCGATGCGCTGGCCGCCGTGTTGTTGGCGGCGCTGTTGCTGGCGGTGAAACTCGAAGGCGCCGTGTGGCTGGCGTGTCTCGTGGCGGCGGTGGGCCTGGCGCTGTTGCCGCCGCGGTGGCGGTGGGGGGCTTTGCTCGCGGGACCGTTGCTGTTTGCAGTCGCACTGCCGTTCGGAGGGCTGCGATTGCCGCTGCCGGGTCTGGGCGTCGTGCGTTTCGACTGGGGGCTGATCGAGATTCCCACCCACGGTGCGATGAACCTCACGTGGCGACCGGTGCTGGACGAAGTGATGCAGGCACTCTTCCTGCTGCCGAACTGGTCGCTGCTCTGGTATCTCGCACCGATCGTGCTGGCGTTGCGGTGGCGTGCGCTGCGCAGTGCGCGTGAACTGAAGGCCCTCGGCGGGTTCCTCGCGCTCGGCTACGGCTTTCTGTTCGTGTTGTTCTTCCTGACCGACGCCTCGGCCTGGGCGGAGAACTTCACCAGCATCAACCGAGTGCTGATGCAGATCGTGCCGATCACGGTAGTCTGGCTCAGCCTGTTGTGGGCGGCGCCAACGCGGCTCGATCCAGAACCTCGCGATAGATCCCCGTCCACTGCCGGGTGACCGCGTCGATGCGGTAGTGCTGTTCCCAGCGCGCGCGGCCCGCGGCACCGAATTTTTCGCGCAATTCGGGCGCGTCGGCGAGGCGCTTCAGTGCGACTGCCAAGGCCCCGGCATCTCGCGGTGGTACCAGTGCTCCGGTTTCTCCGTCGACCACGACCGAGCCTACCCCGGAGCCGGGAATATCCGCCGCCACGATCGGCTTGCCGGCCCGCATCGCTTCCAGCAGCACCAGGCCGAAGGCCTCGGCGCGATCAATCGAAGATAGGCAGAACAGGTCGCAGGTGCGATAGGCGGCGTCCAGTTCAGCATCGTCGAGGTTGCCGGCCAGGCGCACGCGTGACGCGAGGCCAAGCACGTCAATTTGCGTTTGCAATTTCGCGTGCTGCTCGCCCGCGCCGACCAGGAGCAGGCTGATGTCGGGACAACGCGCGACCGCGTCGAGCAGAACGTCGAAGCCCTTGTAGTAACTCAAGCGGCCGACCGCGAGCAAACGCCGTCCGGCACCGGGCCAAGTGGGTGTGGTTCCAACCGTCTCGCTGGGATTGGCCAGACCCAGCGGAATCACTTTGCATTTCCCGCGCACGGGAGCGAGTGCGCGACTGGCATCGAGATAGGCCTGGGACGTGGTCACGATCGCGCGGGCTCGATCATTCAACGCGCGCTCGAAACGGCGATAGACCGGATAGCCGATGCGCAGACCCGGGTGCGTGCTGTCGTCGGGAATATCGGCATGCCAGTGCACGATCCACGGCAAGCGCTTTGCGGCGCGCGACAACAGTAGCCAGAACGCCGACGGATTCGGCACGTGGATGTGCAGCAGGTCGGGACGGAAATCGCGCATGAGACGATCGAAATGCCGCGGCCAGCCCGGACTGAGCGGCGCAAATACCAGTTGCCCGTGACAGGGAACCGGATCGATCAACGCGCCGCGATCATGCCAGCGCGTGGTGCGTGATCGATCTCGCGGCGATGAATGAACCAGCGCCGCAACATCAAGGCCGCTCGCGGCCTGCGCGCTGGCCAGATCTGCCAGGTGGCGTTCCACGCCCCCCGCATGCGGCGGGTAGAACTTGCCCAGGTGCAGGATGCGCAAGCTTGCGCGGCCTCAGTCTTTGGCGCGGGGCGGAGTGTCGGCCGCTGCGGAGATCGCGGCGACGGGAGGGGGCGATCCGGAAGGCGATGCAATACCGCGCTCGGCCTGCAACTCACGCAACTCAAGCTCCAGGATCGCCACTTTCTGCAGCAGCCTTCGCAGGCGTCGCTCGCGACGGGTAACGTCGAGGTCAACCCCGAGCAATTTCAACAGGATCGCGATGATCGCGACCATCGCCAGCAGCATCGGCGGATACGCCACACCCAGTTTCACCCCAACCCAATCCACGACCGTGGGATTGAAGCCGATCACGAGCGCGCCGATCGCGATCAGCAGCCACCACAGGGCATAACTGCCGTGCAGATGGTCGCGCCGCACCAGCCAGAGGATGCTCAGCGCCAGGACGATGCCCAGCGCCACGGAGGTCAAGTAGTAGGAGGTCATCGGTTCGGGTGGGATGCCGGGATCGCGCGCGGCCCGCCGGGGCGCCCGATCCACGCGATGCACAGCAGCGTGGTCTGGGCCATGTAGCGTCCCACCGTCCACCAGGACGAGAACACCCGGGATTGCCCACTGCTGCGCGGATACATCGTGACCGGAACCTCGTGGATGGAGAGCCCGTATTTTCGCAGAAGCAGCAACACCCCGACATCCTGATAGTCGAGCAGGGTCGCCTCCGGCGAGGCCAGCACGTTGAGCGCGCGTGGACCGTAGACCCGGAAGCCCGAGGTCAGATCCTCGACGCCGAGCCCGGTCAAGGCCCGGAACCAGGCCCAGGCCAGGCGTTTGGGGCGGCTGAGACGCTCGGGGAAGGTTCCGATGACGACATCCGCGCCGGTCTCGCGCTGGGCAGCGATCAACGCCGACAAGGACTCCGGCGCGTGCTGGCCATCGGCGTCCAGCGATGCGACATGGGTGTAGCCCTCGCGCAATGCGTAACGAAAACCGGTTTGGGTAGCCCCCCAGGCCCCGATCTGTTGATTCAATTCAATAACTTGAGCGCCATGCGCCCGCGCGACGGCAACGGTGGCGTCGGTGCTGGCGTCGGAAACGACCAACCTGCGCGTGCCGACATTTTCGCCCAGTCGGGCCAACACCTCGCCCAGCGTGGCGGCTTCGTTGAAGGCCGGGATGACGACGAGCAAGGGATGATCCACTCTGGAAGATAGCGATGACAGCAAGAAGGGTGACCTTTTTTCCGTTGGGCCTGCGTATGTATGTTAGCAGCCGGCTCCAATACATCTGGGCAGGCGGCGACACGGCGCACCATGGGGTGCGTATTTACGTGTCTGGTGCAGCGTGCTAGTGTCCTGCGCACTTCGGCACCGCTGCCGT
>JBKJTK010000167.1:0-3583 GCA_046590875.1 Chiayiivirga sp. | reverse complement strand
TGCGGCTCGACCTCAACATCACGCAGATCGTGCTGCGCGACAACGCCTACGGCATGATCAAGTGGAAACAGGCCAACATGAACTTCCCGAATTTCGGCATGGACATGGGCAATCCGGATTTCGTGAAATACGCCGAGAGCTATGGCGCGCGCGGGCATCGTCCGGCCAACGCGGCGGAGTTCATCCCGTTGCTGGAGAAATCTTTGAGCGAAGCCGGCGTGGACTTGATCGAAGTGCCGATCGACTATTCCGACAACGACCGGATACTCAATCGTGAGATCAAGGAGTTGAGCGCGAAGATATAGGCGCGGCTTCAGCGACATTTGCTCGTGGCTGTGAGACTCGAAAATTCTCACCCCGTTCGTGCTGAGGTATCGAAGCATGAACGGGCCGCAGCATCACACCCGCAAGCGAGCGTGCCTTGAGGTCTTTCTGGACCTACATGCTGAGATGTGCCGACGACTCCTTCTACGTCGGGCACACCGATAATCTGGAACGACGCATCACCTTGCACCACTCCGGCGAGCTGGCCGGATACACTCATAAGCGACGACCTGTGGTTCTGGTGTGGCAGCAGGATTTTGCGACTCGGGAGGAAGCGCTAGCGGCAGAACGTCAGGTCAAGGGTTGGGGTCGGGCCAAGAAGCAAGCTTTGATCGAGGGCGATTGGAAGGCAATCCGACGTCACGCTTGGGGCACCAAGAATCCACTGCCAGAGCACTTGAAATGATGATTCGTACGGTTGTCCTTCGATACCTCAGGACGAACGGACAAACCATCGTCGCTCGAATGAGATGTCCTGTGCGCCGCGAACTCGTTGTACTTGAAGGTCGGTGGATGGTCATGGCCAGGAGATTGTGATGTTAAAAGACAAGTACCCCTATTACCTTGCCAGCAAGCCCGTCTACGCCAATACCGACCTGGAAGTCACGGACAAATATTCCGGTAAAGTCGCTACGCGCGTCGCACTCGCCGATGCCAAGGCCATCGATGCCGGCATCGCGGCCGCGGTGGCTTCGCAGGAAGCGATGGCCGCGTTCCCGCCCTACAAGCGGCAGGAAGTGCTGAACCATTGCGTCAAGCGCTTCACCGAGCGTTTCGAGGAAATCGCGCAGGCCTTGTGCATCGAGGCCGGGAAGCCCATCAAGGACTCCCGCGGTGAAGTCTCGCGCTTGATCGATACCTTCCGCGTCGGCGCCGAGGAAGCGGTGCGCATCGGCGGCGAAGTGATGAATCTGGAAATATCGGCGCGCGCGAAAGGCTACCGCGGCATGTGGAA
The DNA here is from genome assembly GCA_046590875.1 of Chiayiivirga sp. Classification (GTDB taxonomy): domain Bacteria; phylum Pseudomonadota; class Gammaproteobacteria; order Xanthomonadales; family Xanthomonadaceae; genus JALCLA01. The sequence goes on along the minus strand of JBKJTK010000167.1, from coordinate 2,304 downwards.
GCGGGTGCCGATCGGTCCCTGTTCGCTGATCTCGCCGTTCAATTTCCCGTTGAATCTCGCTGCGCACAAGATCGCGCCGGCGATCGCGGCCGGTTGCACCTTCGTGATGAAACCCGCCTCACGCACACCGATCGGGGCGCTGATCATGGGCGAGGCACTGGCTGAAACCGATCTGCCGCCGGGCGCGTTCTCGATCCTGCCCGCGCATCGCGACGGCGCAGACCTGTTCACCGAAGACGACCGGCTGAAGCTGCTTAGCTTCACTGGTTCGCCGCAGGTGGGTTGGGAACTGAAGGCCAAGGCCGGGCGCAAGAAAGTCGTACTCGAACTCGGCGGAAATGCCGCCTGTCTGGTCGACGCCGATCAGAAGGAGCGTCTTGATCATGTCGTTGAGCGCCTGGTGTTCGGCGCCTTCTACCAGTCCGGCCAGAGTTGCATCAGCGTACAACGCATCCTGATTCATACCGATATCTACGATACCGTGCGCAACAAACTCGTGACCGCCGTGAAGGCGCTCAAGATGGGCGACCCGAAAAACGAAGACACCTTCATCGGACCGATGATCTCCGAAGGCGAAGCCAAGCGCCTCGACGGCTGGATCAAGAATGCGGTGAGTGCCGGCGCCAACCTGCTCTGCGGCGGCAAGCGCGACGGCTCCATGCTGGAAGCCACCGTGCTGGAAAACGTGCCACTTACCACCGAGATCAACTGCGAGGAAGCCTTCGGCCCGGTGGTTGCGTTGTATCGCTATGACGATTTCGAGGCGGCGCTCAAGCAGATCAACGCCAGCAAGTTCGGCCTGCAAGCGGGCTTGTTCACCACCAATATCAACAAGGCGATGCGTGCCTGGGATCATCTCGAAGTCGGCGGCGTGGTGATCAACGACGTCCCGAGCTGGCGTGTCGACAACATGCCCTACGGCGGCGTGAAGGATTCCGGCCTCGGACGCGAAGGCGTGCGCTACGCGATCGAGGACATGACCGAAATCCGGCTGCTGGTGATCCGCGACTGAATTTTCACTTCGGGCTAACCCCTTTTCACCAAGCGCAGCGTTACATCCGGCACCCCAACCCGGAGTGCCACCATGAAACGTCCGCTTTCGCTCGCCATCGCTCTCGCCCTGGCCGTCGCCGCCGGCTGCACTGCGCCGGATTCGCGCACCGCCGCCACCCAACCCAAACCCGCGGACGAACTCGCCTCGACCGCCAGTGGGCCCGAACCTGAGCGGCGTCAGAATTCACTCGACGATCTCGTAGCGGCACGCGCCGATCAGCCGCTGCCCGCCGATGCGCGCGAACGCGATGAAACCAAGGTCGAAGTTTCGATACTGGGCAAGCAGGCCAGCGAGGCTGGCGCCGTCGCGCAAGAACCGGTCAACGCCGCGATGATGATGCCGCCACCCGCGCCGTCAGTTTCTGGGGTGCCCGTTATGGTTGAACCTGTCGCTGTGGCGCAGCGCATGGCGCCGCAAACCATCGCATCGCCCAGCACACCCGCGACCACCGAGCCCTCGAATCGCGAGAACTACGCCGACCTCAAAACCAATCCGATCCAGCGGGTCGCCGAGCAGCCGGTGTCGACGTTCTCGATCGATGTCGACAGCGGCAGCTACGCGAACGTCCGTCGCATGCTGGTCGCGGGCAGTTTGCCACCGTCGGATGCGGTGCGGGCGGAGGAGATGATCAACTACTTCGACTACGGCTATGCGCCGCCAGCGTCCGCCAATGTGCCGTTCTCGGTGACTACCGAACTGGCCACGGCGCCGTGGAATGCAAACCATCAATTGTTGCTGGTCGGTATTAAGGGCTATGAAGTGCCGCGCGAGAAAATTCCCGCCTCGAACCTGGTGTTTCTCATCGACACCTCGGGTTCGATGCAATCGCCCGACAAGATCGATCTGCTGAAGCAATCCTTCGCGCAGATGGTGGAAACCCTGCGGCCGCAGGATCGCGTGTCCATCGTCACCTATGCCGGATCTGCGGGTCTGGTGCTGCCGTCCACGTCGGGCAACGACAAGGCCGCGATCCTGACTGCGCTCGCGCAACTCGATGCCGGCGGCTCGACCAACGGCGGCGCCGGGATCGAACTGGCCTATGCCACGGCGCAGCAGCACTACATCGACGGTGGCGTGAATCGCGTCATCCTCGCCACCGATGGCGACTTCAATGTAGGCACGGTCGATATCGATGCACTCAAGACCCTGGTGGAGGCAAAACGCGAGAGCGGCGTCGCGCTCACCACACTTGGCTTCGGCACCGACAACTACAACGACGAACTCTCCGAGCAACTGGCCGACATCGGCAA
>JBKJTK010000231.1:0-16443 GCA_046590875.1 Chiayiivirga sp. | reverse complement strand
TGCCGCACTGGCGCACGATCTCGATGTCGGACTCGCCCGCCAAGCGCAGTTCCAGCCCACGCCTGGCCAGCGGCTCGTCGTCAACGATCAACGTTCGGATCGCCATCGCCATCGTCGTTCCCCGCTCAGGCCCAAAAGTACAAGACTGCGTCGGGAGCGATGTCGTCGCATGTGCGGATCGTCATGCGCCCGCCTGCCTTATTCGCGCGGCGCCCCGCCGCTTTCGAACGGCAGCCGCAGCACGATCTCGGCGCCATGCGGCGCGCGGTTGCGCGCCACGAAGGACTGGCGCTCGCCATACAGCACCTTCAGTCGTTCGCTGGCATTGAACAGGCCTACTCCATGGCCGTCGGCCGGCGCGGGGGGCGGCGCCCCACTGTCGAACTGCGGACAACCCGGACCATCATCGGCAACGCTCAACACCAAGGTGTCACCGTCGCGGCGCGCGCTGATTTCCAGGCGACCGCCCTCGATCCGTTTTGCCACCGCGTACTTGATCGCGTTCTCGATCAGCGGCTGCAACAGCAGGCTCGGCACCAGGGCCGAATAGCATTCGGGTTCGATCTGGTATTCCAGTTGCAGGCGGTCAGCGAAGCGCACCTTTTCGATATCCAGATACAACCGCAATGCGTCGAGCTCCTGCTTGAACGTGACGCGCTGCATCGGGTCGCTGTCGAGCGAATGGCGCAGGAACGCCGACAGGCTTTGCAGCATGCGGTTGGCGGTGTCGTTGGCGTGATCCAGGATCAGGGTCGAGATCGCGTTCAAGGTGTTGAACAGGAAATGCGGATTGAGCTGGTAGCGCAACATCTTGAGCTGGGCCTGGTGCGCCATCGCGGTGGCCGCAAGCACCGCGCGGGTCTGCTGCTGCATCGCGCGATAAAAACGCAGCGTGATGTAAAGGAAGACCCAGGCCAGGATCAGGTAGGTGTAGGCCACCATCGCCTCGAACCAGCCCATCAGCTTCCAGGGCTCGCATTCCTTGGTGCACATCATCAAGTACGTGGCCATCAACGTGGCGCTCATCGCCGCGCCGACCGCAATACTGGGCAACGCAATTGCAGCGGCCAGCGCCGGCGGCGACAGGCCGCGCCACACTCGCAGCAACCCTCGCAGGCCGAGCGTGCCGACGAATCCGACCACGTAGACCGGAAACACACCAATCCAGTCTCCCCACGGCTTGCCGTTCAACAGCATCGAGAAGAAGCTGAACACACAAATGCCGCTCCAGCCGCTGACCTGCAGGATCCAGAACAACCGGTTGGAATTTTCGTCGTCGAGACGCAGGTTCAAGGGCGGACGCTTCATGCCACGGGGATGCCTATGCTAACGGCGCTTTGCCGCGCCTCAGGCTCGGCCCGGCGCGCGTGGCGGTCTGCCGAACGCAGCGTGACGCCGCGGCCAGTTCACGCGACGTGAAACCCGCTCGTTACCTCGGCCTCGGCGCTCTCACGCACTACTTCCTCAACGCGGGCGTGCGGCGGACCCTGCCAGAGCCAGCGTTCGAGCGCGGAAATCGCGCCCTCCTCACCGACGGCCAGCACCTCGACCCGGCCATCGGGCAGGTTGCGTGCATATCCGCAGAGCGTGAAACGCTCGGCTTGTTCGCGTGTGGCGGCACGAAACCACACGCCCTGCACCTTGCCCGATACATGGAAGCGCGCGGCGGGCATCGTCACGGTTCCGCGTTCGCGTTGTGCGCGGCGACGCCGTGGGCCGCGATCGCCTGTTCCAATTCCTTCGCGGTGACCGGACCGAGAAATTTCTTTGCGACCTCGCCTGCGGGGGCGATCAGATACGTCATCGGCAACCCGCGCGGCGTATCGAAATCCTTCGGCGGATCGTAGACATCGATGATCGCGATCGGATAACCGGCAGGATGTTGCTTGAGGAAAACCTGCATGTCGGCGACGTCGATCTCCTCATAGGCCAGGCCGATGACGCTGACATCCTCACGGCGGGCGTCGAACGCGCTGAGGTCGGGGATTTCCTTCAGGCAGGGCGAACACCACGTGGCCCAGAAATTTACCACCACCCATTCGCCGCGCCGCAAAGCGATATCCCAGGCCTTGCCGTCGATCGTAGTGACCTGCAACGAGGGCTTGGTCGACGCCACGTTGATGGGCGCCGCGGTGTTCGGCGTCGGCGCAGTCGTCGGCTCTGCGCACCCCGTCGCGCCCAACGCCAACAACCACACCCCCAGCATCCATTGCATCTCGCGCATCAGGTCTTCCCGGTTTTCGGCGCATCGGCCGTGCTGAGTATCGTAGCGACACTGCGCTTCAGGTGCTCGCGCAATGGCATCTGTAAATCGTTGAGCGCGGCCTCGGCGCGCTTTCCAAGCGCATCATCGCGGCAGGGCAGCCAAGCCTCGGCGATGGGCACGCGCAGACCGGAGCCTTCGTAGAGTTCAGCCAGGCTGAGGTGATCGAGATCGCGCACCAGCACCCAACCGCCAACCTCGGTGCGCTGCAGCACATGGATCGCCGCCATTTCGCCCAGCATGCGCATCAGAAGATCGTCGGTCATCAGGGGTTCGAGCCGGCGCAGTTCATCGGTGTGCAGACCGTGGCCGGTATTCTGCGCTTCGGCGAAACGGCCCAGCAGGCGCAGCAACCCGAATAATTCGTAACCGGCCGGCAGACGCAGCGCGCGTGGCTGAAAGCGGAACGCCGCCAGCGAGGCCGCGATCGACGCACCCAGCAACACCACCATCCACGACACATAAATCCAGAGCAGGAAGATCGGAATCACTGCCACCGCGCCGTAGAGTTGTTGGTAATTTGCGCGGCCGAGATAGGCGGCGAATCCGGTTTTTGCCAGCTCGAACAGCAGCATCGCCAACAACCCGCCCAGCAGCGCATGCCGTGGCGCGACGGTGCGATTGGGGATGAAACGATAGGCAAGTCCGAAGGCAGCCCATTCCAGCACCAGCGGCAACAACCGCAGCCACACACCGGCGCCCGCGGACTCGCTTGCGTCCGTCTGCAGCAGTGGCGAAGCAATATAGGACGATACGATCAGGCTCGCGACCGCCAGCAGCGGCAACAAGGTGAGCGCGGTCCAGTAGATCAGCACCCGCGACAGCGCGCGCCGCGGCGTGGTGACGCGCCAGATGCGGTTGAACGTGTCCTCGATGCTGGCGAGCGTCAACAAGGCGGTGACGAGCAAGGCGATCGCGCCGAGGCCCGGCAGGCCGCGTGCATTCGCGGCCGAGGTCTGGAGGAAATCCGCCACCGTCTCGGCCGCGCGCGGCACGAAGTTCGCGAACACGAAGGCGCTGAGTTTGTCGACCCAGGTCTCGTAAAGCGGAAACATCGACACCACGCCGAACACCACTGCCGCCAGCGGCACCAGCGCGAACACCGTGGCATAGGCCAACGCGCCGGCCGATTCGAAGCAACGATCCTCCATGAAGCGATGCCAGAGGAATTTCGCGAACGCGCGCGCCCGATCCCGATCGATCTCGGCGTACCAGCGCTGCACTGCGGCGGGAATCTGCATGGGGTAAATCTACCAGTTTGCGACGTGTATCATTCACCAGCGCGACCTTGGCGACCGCCATTTCAAAGCCCAACGAGGAGAAAACGAATGAATCGTTCAAAGCAGTTGTCGTGGCTTGCTGTCGGATTCGTCACATTGGTAGGTGCGATGGCGGGTCTTGCGCACGCCGCCTCACCGACGACTGCGGATGAGGCCGCCCTACGTGCACAAACCACAAACTGGAGCAAAGCTTATAACGCTGGCGACGCGAAAGCGGTCGCCGCGCTGTATGCCGAAGATGCCCTGCTGCTTCCGCCGGGCGCGTCTGGCGTGCGTGGCCGGGCGGCGATTCTGGAATTTTTCACCAAGGACGTCGCGGGCTCACAGGCCGCGGGCGTAGTCTTTGGGTTGAACCCCCAAACCGACGTCGGTGTCTCGGGCGACTTGGGTTGGGAATCAGGTACGTATCAGGTGACCGTGAAGGGCGCCGTCGTCGAGACCGGAAAATTTTTGTCGGTTTCACACAAGCAGGATGGACAGTGGCTTTACCTTCGCGATACCTGGAATGCGGATGCGCCAATTGCGCCAGCGCCGGCGGCGGCGCCAACAGCGCCAACAGCGCCAACAGCGAAAGAATAGGCTTCAATTTTCAGTGGACCTGCGCTGTCTAGTCCCGCGTTAAGCAACACAGGGAGATTCATGCAGATCGAACGCGCCAGCGAGATCGGGCTCCAGCCTCTCCCATGCCCGAGATACTGATCCTGTACTACAGCCGCGGCGGTTCCGTCGCCCGTCTCGCGCGCCAGATCGCGCGCGGAGTGGAGGAAGTGTCAGGCATGCAGGCGCGACTGCGCACGGTGCCGGCGGTGGCACCCGTGACGTCGACGGCCGCACCGCCGGTACCGGACGAAGGCGCGCCTTACGCCGAATTGCGAGATCTGGCCGAGTGTGCGGGTTTGATCCTCGGTAGTCCGACGCGCTTCGGCAATATGGCCGCGCCACTCAAACATTTCCTCGACAGCACTGGTGCGGAATGGGCATCGGGCACGCTGGTGGGAAAGCCCGCGGCGGTGTTCACCTCCACCGCGTCGATGCATGGCGGTCAGGAGTCGACGCTGCTCAGCATGCTGTTGCCCCTGCTGCATCACGGCATGCTGGTGCTCGGTATTCCCTACACCGAGCGCGCGCTCACCACCACCACCAGCGGCGGTACGCCTTATGGTGCGAGCCACGTCGCGGGTCAGCAGGACGATCGTCCGCTGAGCGAAGACGAGAAGACGCTGGCGCGGGCACTGGGTCGGCGCGTCGCCACGCTCGCGCAACGCTTGCAGGCATGAGTGCACCCATGAGTGCGCGCACAATCTCCGGCATCGGCATCGTGGCCCTGTTCGCCCTCGCCCTGGCGTGGCAACTCGCGCTCGCACCGCCGCAACGGATGCCGCCGTGGATCGCCGCGATGCTGCACGCGCTGCCACTGGTGCCGGCCGTCGGACTGCTCGCGCGGCGACAGTCGAGTGCGGGTTTCTGGGGTGCGCTCGCGGCACTGATCCTGTTCTGCCACGGGGTTTCGGAAGCGTGGAGTTCGAGTGCAACGCGCGGCCTCGCGTTTATCGAGATCGCACTGAGCGTGCTCGTTATCTTCGCAACGAGTTGGAATGGACTGCAGGCGCGGTTCGCGAAACGCAGCAAAGGCACCGCATTCCCACCCGCACCGCAATGACGAGGCGGGAGCTTACGCCGCACGGCACGCTCGCTTCGGCGTCTATAATGCGCGCGTCATCCTGCGAACCGTCGCCATGGACCAGCTCTGTATCGTCACCACCGGCGGCACCATCGACAAGGTCTACTTCGACGACAAGTCGGACTACCAGGTCGGCGAGCCGCAGATCGGTCGCATCCTGGAAGAACTCGGTGTGGCATTCCGCTTCAGCGTCATTCCGATCATCCGCAAGGATTCGCTGCACATCACGGCCAACGATCGCGAACTGCTGCGCCAGACCATTGCAGCGCAAGCCGCGCGCCACGTGTTGGTAACGCATGGCACCGACACCATGGTTGATACCGCCAAGGTGCTGGCGGCGATTCCGGACAAGACCATCGTGTTGACCGGCGCGTTGAATCCGGCGCGGTTCCGCGGCTCGGATGCCGATTTCAACATCGGCACCGCGGTGGGGGCGGTGCAATGCCTGCCGCCTGGCGTCTACATCGCGATGAACGGGCGGGTCTGGGACCCGAGCAAGGTACGCAAGAACGTCGCGGCGAACCGTTTCGAGGCGATCGGCTAGCTAATCCTCACGACGACGCGGCCACAGCCCCGGCCGGGGCGGCCGCAGGTCGCGCACATAAGCGCTCATCTGCAAGCTCAGAACCAGCAACAGCAACGCCACCGCCGCGCCACCGTGCCCCACGCGCCACACCGTGATCGCGGTGAGCAGCACGACAATATTGAAAATGCGGCGCCGCATGGGGGTCTTCCGGCGGGACGACGACCTCAGCATGCACCTGTCGGGCGGGTTGCGAAAGCACTGGTTTCTCCGCGCTCTCCGTGCCCGGCGAGCGCGGTCCTGAAGGGCCCAGCCAGGCCGGTCGCAACTTCCGCCCCGCGACTCGTTGCTTCAGACGTTCCTAGCGTGCCAGCGCAGCGCGCAGTCCTTCAGGGTCGGCGTGAAGCAGATGCACGACACCCGAGCCAGTTTGCGCAACACCGCGCAGCGGCAACGCCCGCAGCGCATCAAGCTGCAGCCGCGTCGCATCGCGCAGCGTTATCAGCACGCGACCGCCGCGGGCTTCCGCCTGCACGACGTTGTCCGCGCCTCCGAGCGCATCGCGCAAGCGCTGCGGAACCGGCAACGATTCCACTGGCGATGCCTGACTCTGCGCCCGCGCGAGGTGTGCGCGGATCTCGCCGGCGACCTGATCCGCGATGGGTCCCAGTACCACCTGCAGACCGTGTGAGCCGACCGCGATGACACCGCGCGCGCCGAGCTGGCGCAGCGCGCGTTCGTCGATGCTGGCGCGATCCACGAGTTCCAGGCGCAGGCGCGTGGTGCAGGCATCGACCCCGACCAGATTCGCGCGTCCGCCCAGCGCCGCAACGAAGCCACCGGCCACAGTTTCCGCCGCGACGACGGACACGGGCGAAGGGCCTTCGTCCTCCGACTCGCGCCCTGGCGTACGCAGGTTGAAACGCTGGATGAAGTAGTGGAACAAGCCGTAATACAGCGCGAAATAGACGACGCCGATCGGCAGCAACATCCAGCCATTCGTTGCGCGATTCAGATTCAGCACGTAGTCGAACACGCCGGCCGAGAAACTGAAGCCCAGGCGCACTCCGAGTGCGTCCATCAGCATCATCGACACGCCGGTCAGCAACGCATGTAGCGCGAACAGCAGCGGCGCGAGAAACATGAAAGTGAATTCGATGGGCTCGGTGACACCAGTCAGGAACGAGGTAAGCGCCATCGACAACAGCATGCCGCCGACCGCCTTGCGCCGTTCGGGCCGCGCCGCGCGATACATCGCCAGGCACGCCGCCGGCAGACCGAACATCATCACCGGGAAAAAGCCGCTCATGAATGCGCCCGCGCTAGGATCGCCAGCGAAATAGCGCTTCAGGTCTCCCGTGACGCCGCCGTAGTCGCCGACAATGAACCATGCCACGTTGTTGAGGATGTGGTGCAGTCCGGTGACGATCAGGATGCGATTCAGCACGCCATAGGCGAACAGTCCGAGACCGCCGGCCTCGGTGACGCCATGACTCAACGCGTCCATGCCCGACACCAGCGCCGGCCACGCGAACCCGAACACCGCCGCCACCAGCAGCGCGGCGCAGCCAGAGGCAATCGGCACGAAGCGACGCCCGCCGAAAAACGCCAGATAGCTGGGCAAGCGGATATCGGAATAGCGATTGTAGAGTACGCCGGCGATCACACCGGACACGATGCCCAGCGGCACGCTGAGCTTGGCGACTTCGGCCGGCGTCGTGCCGAGGATCGACTCCACCCCCTTGCTCGCGACCAGAAAACCCACTGCACCTGCGAGTCCGGCCGCGCCGTGATTCTCGCGTGCGAGGCCCACCGCCACACCGATCGCGAACAGCAGGCCGAGGTGCGAGAAGATCGCATCGCCGGCCGCCGCGATGAAAGCCAGATCGAGCAGATCCGGCTGGCCAAAACGTAGCAGCAGGCCGGCGACCGGCAGCACCGCGATCGGTAGCATCAACGCGCGGCCGAGCTGCTGCATCGCGTCCATCAATCGCTTCATGAGTCCTCCGGCGGCGACAGTCAGGCGCTTCATCCGTGCCCTCCGGCCAGGTGCAGCTTGGGTGCGCGTGCAGCGCCCGGGTCGCTTGCGACCAACGCCCGCACGTCTTCTGCCGACGTGCATTCGAGCGCGGACCGCGCCAGGGTCTGGCACGCGACGAGGTCAAGCTCACGCAGGCAGCGCTTGATGCGCGGAATCGCCGCCGGCACCACCGACAGTTCGCGTATCCCCAAGCCAACCAGCACCGGGATCGCCCCCAGATCCGAGCCCAGGCCGCCGCAGATCGACACGCTGCGGCCAGCCCGCTGACCCGCGTCGACCACGCCGGCGATCAGACGCAGGACCGCGGGATGCAGTCCATCCAGTCGCGCAGCGAGTTCGGGATGCGCCCGATCCATCGCCAGCACGTACTGCGACAGATCATTGCTGCCAATCGAGAGAAAATCCGCTTCGCGTGCGAGCTGATCGGCGAGCACGGCGGCGGCCGGGGTTTCGATCATCACCCCAAGCGCGGGCAGCGTGGACAGGCCGAGCTCGCGAGCGCATTCATGCAACATCGTCCGCACCGAGCGCAGCTCCGCCACCTCGTTGACCATCGGCAAAAGGATGCGTACGTTCCCCTGGCGCGAGGCGCGCAGGATCGCGCGCAGCTGGCTCCGCAACAACGCAGGCGCGCGCAGCCCCACCCGCAAGCCGCGCAGGCCCAGCACTGGATTCTCCTCACGCGGCAACGGCAGGTAGGCCAGCGGTTTGTCGCCGCCGACATCCAGCGTCCGGATCGTCACCGGGCGCTCGCCGAAGCCGGTTGCGATCGCGGTATAGACGCGTGCCTGTTCATCTTCGTCGGGCGCTTCGCGGCGTTCGAGAAAAAGAAACTCGGTGCGCAACAGTCCGCAGCCTTCCGCGCCGCGCGCCACCGCGGGGCCGGCTTCGGCCAGCGCACCAATATTTGCGAGCACAGCGATGGCGACACCATCGCGCGTCGTCGCCGGTCGTATTGCCGCAGACATATCGGAGGCTTCTCGCTCCGCACGCTGCGCGATCTGCGCGCTCACCGTGGCGACATCGGCGGCTGGCGGGTCAATCGCGATGCGGCCAGTTTCAGCGTCGATCAGCACCATGGCACCCTCGGGCACCGCGAGCAATTCGTCGCCCGCCGCAACCAGGGTCGGAATCCCGCGCGCCGCCGCGAGCAGCGCAACATGCGAGGTTGGACCGCCGCGCGCCATGCAGATGGCGGCGATGCGGTTCTGGTCCAGCGCCGCCAGTTGCGAGGGCAGCAGTTCGTCGACGATCAACACCGCGTCCTCGGGCAGGTCGCGTGTGATTGCAGGCTCGTCGCCCGCCAGTACGCGCAGCACTTGGCGCTCCAGATCGCGCAGATCTGCCGCGCGCTCGGCCATGCGCGTATCGCCCAGTGCGGCGAATGCCCGTGCGGTCTCGCGCAACGCTGCGCGCCAGGCGAAGCTCGCACTTTTCCCGCGCTGCAGGTGCGCTTGCGCAGTGGCGGTCAGCTCCGGGTCGTGCAGCAACGCAAGGTGCGCGACCAGTACCTCGCGCTGGGTCGACTGCGCGCCTGCAAGCGAAGACTCGATCTGCGCAGCGATCGCGGCGCGCGCCGCACCCAGCGCCTCGAATTCCTGCGCTTCGCCCTGCCCTGCCTCGTCGATCACGATTTCTGGCTCGTGCAGGATAACCGCATGCCCCAGCGCAAGACCGCGCACCGCGATAACGGCCGTCAGTTCAGTCGGGCGCGAGGTCATGCGCAGCGAAGGCCGCGCGATGGGTGACTCCGATGCAGGCGGTGACTCGACGCTGGCGAGCAACGAGGCCAAGCCCGCGAACGCCGCGGCCGCATCGGCGCCGCGCACCACGGCTTCGACCTCGTCACCGCGCTGCAGCCCCAAGCTCATCAGCGCCACTGCGCTGCGCGCATTGGCGCTACGACCGTGCGCGCGCAGCGTCACGTCCGCCGAAACCTCACGCAGCGCAGCGATCAGTTGTGCGGCAGGTCGGGCATGCAGGCCGTGATCGAACGGGACGCGGAAGCGGCGTCGGGTCTCGATGGCATGAGTCTCCGGACGCAACGCCTGGCTCGTCGCCTCGATCTCGCACAGGAACTCGCCAACGCGCACCGACTGGCCTGCCACCCGACGCAACACGTGGCCACCGGACGCGATCAGGATCGGGGTGGCCGTGCTCTTCGCCGCACGCGCGATGCGATCCAGATCGAAGCGCAACAGTGCGTCGCCCATTCGCACCCGTTGCCCCGCGTCGACCAGTCGCGCAAATCCCTCGCCCCCCAAGGTGACGGTGTCGATGCCCACGTGCATCAGCAATTCGATGCCCGACGCATGGCGCAGCGTGAGCGCATGGCGTGCATCGCCCATCAGCACCACTTCGCCATCGCAGGGCGCGTACAAGGTGTCGCCAATGGGATCGATCGCAACGCCATCGCCTGCCATGCCGGCAGCAAACACTTCATCGCAAACCTCGGCCAGCGGCAGCACCCAGCCGTCAAGCGGCGCGCCGAGCACGAGGCGATTCATTGGCGCACCAACTGGATCATATCGATCACCCATAGCGGATCGAGCCTGCGCTGCGCAAAGCGTAGGCATAGGTCGTGACGACCCGGACGCGATCCGAGCGCTGCGCGCGGCAGTGTCGTCACGCCGGTGGCTGTGGTGGCGGTTTCGAGCGGCAGATGGGCCAGCAGCTCGCCATCGCAGCCGCCAAGGCGCACTTCCAACTCGCCGCTCGCTGTCTGCGGCTTCGGGAACAGGATCTGGTTCTTCGCCTCGCCGATCTGGAAGTTGAACGGCACCTGCCCGACCCGGGCTTCGAGCGCGGTGGCGCGCGACAGATCGGCGTTCTTGAAAATCCAGCAGGGATTCTGGATGTCCACCGCAAACACCGCACGCGCTCCCGCGATGGGCGCATCGTCTTCCAGCATCAGCGGAATGGCAGCGCCGCACAGCGTCAACTCGCGGCTGTAGCGTCGCTGCGCGATGCTTGAGTCAAGTTGCAGGCTACGCTCGCGCGCCAAAGCTACGTCGTCGAGGAAGGCGCGACTGCGAACCTGCGATGGAACGGCGACAGTCAGGGGAGAAGAATACCTGGGTGAATCCGGCGTCGGCTCGCTGCCATCGAGCATGTAACGGATGTCGCCGACACCGGTTTGCGTCGACAACGCGACTCGCGCTTGTTTTCGGTTGTCGGCATACGTCACCTCCGATTGCACTGCGTAGGCGCTGTCCGCGGCGGCAATGCCCATCGCTGCATAGTGCGGGAACAGCACCAGCAGGCGGCGCGCGAAGTGGTTCCATTCGCGTCGAGCGGACGGCGTCCAGCCCAGTTCCGCGATCGCAGCCGCGCGCGGAAACGTCATATGGTCGACGCGTGCCTCGGTGCGGATGTGCTCGGTCCAGACGTCGCCCTGCAGCCCCAGCACGTGGCGCTGTGCATCGGCATCGAGCGTGGCCGGCATCGGTTCGAAGGAGTAGACAGTCTGCAGTGATATCTCGCTGATGCGGCCCGGCGGTTCGTCATTCGCGGTCGACTGCCGGCTGTCGAAGTAGAGGGTTGGCCACGGCGACAGCACCGTGTCGTGACCGAGCTTCGCTGCCTGCAGCGCGCCTTCGATGCCTCGCCAGCTCATCACGACGGCGCCCTGCGCGAGCTTCGACGTGAGGATTTCATCCCAGCCGACCAATTGGCGCCCATGGGACTTGAGGAACCGTGCGATACGTTCGGTGAAGTGGGCCTGCAGCGCGTGGCCGTCGTCGCTGCCCAGCGTCGCGATCAGCGCCTGACCGGCCTCCGAATCTCGCCATTGTCCCGGTTCCACCTCGTCGCCGCCGACATGGATCCAGGGGGAAGGAAACAGCGTCATCGTTTCGCGCAACACGTCTTCGAGAAAAGTGAACGTCGCCTCATCCAGGGCGAATGCATTGGCGTAGATACCCCAGTCCGCGGGTACCTGCGTCACGGCACCTCGCTTGGCGCCGAGTTCCGGATAGGCGGCTATCGCGGCGCTGGCATGCCCGGGCATCTCTATCTCCGGCACCACCACGATGCCGCGTTCGGCGGCGTAGCGCACCAGCGCGCGCACGGTGTCCTGGGAATAGTAGCCGCCATGCAAACGTGGCTTGCCAGTGATTGGATCGATATCGGCCTGCGCCGCCTCCCCGGCCGGCACACGCCACGCGCCGACCTCGGTCAGCTTCGGATATTTGCGAATCTCCAGTCGCCAGGCTTGATCATCGGTCAAATGCCAATGCAGCACGTTGAGCTTGTGCAGCGCCATCGCATCGAGGAAGCGACGCAGGTACTCAGGCGAATGGTAGTGACGCGCCGAATCGAGCATCAGACCGCGCCATCCAAAGCGCGGTGTGTCATCGATGCGCAGCGCCGGCACGAGCCTCGCATCGCGCGCGCAAAGCAACTGCAGCGCCGTGGTGGCGGCATGGCGCAGACCCGCGACCTGGCCTGCCTGCAGCAGCATGCGCTTGGGCGTGACTTCGAGCCGGTAACCCTCCGCAGAGGCGGAGGCTGCTTCAGGTTTGAGTCGCAACTGAAGTTCACCGGCGCGCGCACGTCCCGTCGCAAGTTCCAGCCGCCGCCCGCAAGCGAGAGCGACGCGCCGCACCAATGCCCGGGCGATTTCACTTGCCTGCGCATCGTTGTTCTCGACACGTATTGGAAGCACGTCAGGCAGGACGAACTCGCCGCGTTCCATGACTAGTTCCGCGGGTCGAGGCACCAGCGCGGGTTCGACCCCCACCCCGCGACTTGCGCCGACCAGCGTCGATCCCAGCAGCAAGGCGCAGGCCACCGCGCCACGCACCGGACGCAACAGCCATCGGGAAACTAGGTTGGGCGCCTCGATCATGTCGTCTCGCAGTTTACGCGCGCGGCTGCGGCGCGCTTCCGTGCGCGCCGCAGGCCCCGCGGGAGGTCTTGCCGATCCCGAGGCCGCGAGATGGTCGCGGGCCCCAGGCATCACGATGCAGTTCGGGGCTAGAGCTTTACCCGCACGCCAAAATAGAACTGCCGGCCGTTGACGTAGAACGCGCGCGGCTGGTCTTCATTCAGGCCGAAATACTTCAAGGTCGGGTTGTTGAGGTTCAGACCTTCAAAGGTGAACGAGACTCGGTCGTTGAGACGGAACCCCATCGATGCCGACAGCGTGCCGGTGTCGTCCTGATACTGCGGCGAACTGCGATCAAGCCCCACGAAGAACTTGGAGCGGTGAGTCCAGGCCAGGCGCGCGTTGAAGCGGGCGTTCTCGTAGTAGGCGCCGAGGTTGTAGGTGTTCTCCGACGCGCCGACCAGGTCCGCACCGCCGTCCTCTTGCGCATCGGCATAGGTGTAGTTGGCCCAGCCGCCGAAGTTGCCGGCGATCGGCGACTGCCACGACAGTTCCGCACCCTTCACCTCACCGGCCGCATTCACCGGCGCGGAGATCGTGTAGGTCTCGAACTGGTCGGTGCGGATGTTGAGCAGTTCGGTCTGATAGGTACCGAAGCTCACGTAACTGTCGAGATCGATCACGAACAGGCCGACCGACAGGATCGAGCGCGGCGAGTAATACCACTCCAGCGCCGCATCGAAGTTGTTGGCGGTGATCGGTTCCAGATCCGGATTGCCACCGTTGCCGGTGTTGGTGGTGTCGTCGGCCGTCAGCGCGCCACCGAGGGCGCTGAAGTCCGGTCGCGCGAGCGTACGCGACAACGCGATTCGACCGACGAGGTCTGGGCCGAGGTCCCAGCGGAAGTTCGCGCTCGGCAGCACGTCGTCGTATTGGTGCTCGACGGGTAACTGGTAGAACGAGCCGAACGCCGACGTGGTGATCGCGCCCGGGACGGTGCACGGCGCGAGGGCCGCGCACTCGCTGCCGGGGATCGCGACGTTGACCAGCACGTTCTCCTCGGTGCGGACGAAGCGCACGCCCACGTTGCCGCTCCAGTTCTCGCCCGCCATCGTCGCCATGAAGTAGGCGGCGGTGTTGTTTTCCTCCATCGAGAACTCGCCTGGCCAGAAGCGGCGTGACACCGGATCGCGATTTGAGTTGATGTCGCCCCATCGCAACAGCTCATCGGGTGACAGCTGCCACACGTCGCGCGGGAAGCTGCCGCCGAGGTCGCTACCGAAGTTGGAAGGATAGGTTTCGCCGTTCCAGCGCGGCAGGTTGGCAAGATTGAACGGATCGGCGGCCCAGCGCGGGCCCTGCGCGACCTGATGCGTCTCGCGCTCGTGCTGTGCCCAGCGCGCGCCGAAGCGCAACTCGGTAAACAGCGCGCTATCCGGTGTGAATGCGCCGTCGAACTGCGCGTAGTCCTCTTTGTCGCTGGTGCTCGCCGGGCTGGCGCCGAAGATCCAGTCCAGCGTGGTGCCGGCAAAGTTCGACGGATCGCCGCTCGGGAACGACACGTCGGCGGGACCGCTGATGCCGTTGAAGGAATAACTCGCGCCGGTGTTGAACACGTCACCCTCGAACACCCCTTGCTTCGGCGTCACGCCGTTGCCTTCGGTGGTGCCGACCTTGGCCTTCAGCGTGAGGTTGTCTGTCGCCTGCCACTTCAGGTCGAGGTTGAAGAAGTCGGTGTCGGAGTACGCGCCCGGCCGGTAGATGTTGTCGACGATGGCGTACTGCGCGCGACTCTCCGCGGTGCCGACGTTGGCCCAGTTGGCCGCGACAAGGGTTCCGTTGCTTACCGTGTACGAACTCGGCACCCGGTTGTCGGTACCGATCACGCGGCTGCCCCAGAACATCCAGTTTCGGTTGTAGTTGGTGGCGTCGAGTTTGGACTTGAAACCGGTGAGATCGATCTCGAAGCTGTCGTTCGGACGCAGATGAAGGTCAACCAGACCACCGCGGCGTTCGCGCTCCTGTTCAAACAGCGCCGAACCGATCAGGGTCGGGTAGTAGACGTTGGCGAGGTCCGGGCGCGCCTGCGCCAGCGCGCTGCCAGGCGCGATCTGGCTGTAGCCCAGGATCTCCTGGCCATCGCGGCGCAGATGGCGCTTTTCCGAGAACAGCTGCAGCAGCACGCCGAAGTTATCGGCATTGTTCTTCCAGTTGAACAGGGCGCTGACCTGCGGATCGACCTCGTCGGGCAGATCCGCGTACACGCCCTGCACCGAGCCTTCGAGCGTCAGTTGCTTGCCGAAATCCAGTGGTTTGCGGGTGATGATGTCGACCGCACCGGCAACCCCGCCTTCGACCAGGTCCGCGGTGGCGCTCTTGCGCACGATGACCTGGCCGACGAGCTCCGACGGCAGCATCGCGTAGCTGACGCTGCGCCCGACGAGACCGACCTGATCGAGCACAAACCAGTCACCGGACGCGATTGAGTGGCCGTTGATCAAAGTTTGGGTGAGACTGGGATTGGTGCCGCGCAAGCTCACGCGATCGTTCTCGTCGAAGCCGCCGGAACCGCCGGACTGCGACTGCGTGGTGACGCCCGGTACGCGCGCCAACGAATCGGCGACGTTCTTGTCCGGCATCTTGCCGATATCCTCGGCGGTGATGACTTCGACCAGGCTGTCTTCGTTGCGTTTGCCTTCCAGCGATTTTTCCAGCGAGGAACGGATGCCCTGGACCTCGATCGCGTCGAGCACTTTGGTTTCGTCTTCGGACGACGACGGCGTGGATTGCTGCGCCTGGGCCGACATGCCGAAACCGAGCAGGGCGATGGCGATCGCCGTTGCGATGGAGGTGCGCTTGATCTTCATGAAAACTCCCCGATTCAGTTGCCGCGTAGCGTTGGCGGCGGCTTCGCTTTCGACCCCAAGGTCGGCCCGGCGGCCCGGTGAATGCACGACGTCAGCTCTCCGTCGTCGTGCATACCACTACAATGCCACCACATAACCACAACACACCTATACGCTACCAATTTTCAAATTGCAATGCTAGAGTCCAGCCCATCGCATCTCGTTCAGTTCGCACAGCTGGCAACTTTTATCCTAAAATCGCGATTCAACAGAGATTTACCGCGGGTTTTATTGGTATCTTAGTGGTATTAACGTGAGTCTACCCATGTCGACCATCGCGAAAACGCTGCGCCCCCTCGATCCGGACAGCAGCCTGCCGCTGTATCAGCAGCTGCAGCGCGCGCTGCGCGAGGCGATCGAACAGCGCGTGTTCGGCATCGACGATGCATTGCCGGCGGAACGGCAACTGGCGGAAGAGCTCTCGGTCTCGCGCATCACGGTGCGCAAGGCGATCGAAGGTCTGGTGGACGAAGGCTTGCTGGTGCGCCGTCAGGGCGCCGGCAACTTCGTCGCGGCGCGGGTGGAAAAGAATTTCGCCAAGCTGACCTCCTTCTCCGAAGACATGCGCGCCCGTGGCCGCACGCCGCATAGCGAATGGCTGCGCAAGTCCGAAGGTACGGTGACGCCGGAAGAAGCGCTGACGCTGCGCTTGAGCCCGGGCACGCCGGTGTTTCGCTTCCATCGCCTGCGCTTCGCCGACGCTGCGCCGATGTCACTGGAATACGCGACCATCGTCGCGTCCTGCCTGCCTTCGCTCGACTCGGTCGACAACTCGCTGTACGAGGCATTGGAGAGCGCCGGCAATCGTCCGGTGCGCGCGTTGCAACGATTGCGCGCACTGGTACTGCGCTCCGAACACGCGAAGCTGCTCGATGCCCACGAAGGCGATGCAGGCCTGCTGGTGGAACGCGTTGGGTTTTT
>JBKJTK010000026.1:0-16282 GCA_046590875.1 Chiayiivirga sp. | reverse complement strand
GCCCACCTTCCAGCAACTGATCCAGACCCTCAACGCCTACTGGGCCGAGCAGGGCTGCGTGCTGATCCAGCCGCTCGATCTGGAGGTCGGGGCTGGCACGTTTCATCCGGCCACCTTCCTGCGTGCGCTGGGCCCCGAGCCGTGGAACGCGGCCTATGTGCAGCCCTCGCGTCGTCCGACGGATGGCCGCTACGGCGAGAACCCGAACCGCCTGCAGCGCTACTACCAATACCAGGTGGTGATGAAGCCGAATCCCGACGACATCGTCGAGCGCTATTTCGACTCGCTCAAGGCGCTCGGCATCGACCCGCTGGTGCACGACCTGCGCCTGGTCGAGGACAACTGGGAATCGCCTACGCTGGGCGCCTGGGGCCTGGGCTGGGAAGTGTGGTTGAACGGCATGGAGGTGACCCAGTTCACCTACTTCCAGCAAGCCGGCGGCATGGAGTGTCGGCCGGTGCTGGGCGAGATCACCTACGGGTTGGAGCGTCTTTGCATGTATCTGCAGGACGTCGACAACGTGTTCGATCTGGTCTGGACCGTGGGTCCGCAGGGTCCGGTGTATTACCGCGATGTCTACCACCAGAACGAAGTCGAACACAGCGCCTACAACTTCGAGCACGCTGACGTGGCCGAGTATTTCCACCGTTTCGACGCCTGCGAAAAGGAAGCGCTCAAGCTGGTCGAGATCGGTTTGCCGTTGCCGGCATACGAACAGGTCTGCAAGGCTTCGCACTGTTTCAATCTGCTGGATGCGCGCCGCGCGATCTCGGTGACCGAGCGCCAGCGTTACATCCTGCGTGTGCGCCAGTTGTCGCGCGCGGTGGCGGAGAGTTACTACGCCCAGCGTGAGAAACTCGGGTTTCCCGGCCTGCGTCATCGCAGCACGGAGGCCGCGTGATGGGGCTCCAGGTCCAGCCACTACTGATCGAACTTGGCACCGAAGAGCTGCCGGTCAAGGCGCTGCCGGGCTTGGCAGATGCCTTTCTGCTCGGCGTTCGGCTCGGACTGGAAAAGCGCGGCATCGGCTTCGACAAGGGCGACGTGCACAGCTACTACACCCCGCGTCGACTCGCCGTGCTGTTCACCGGCGTCGCGATGCGGCAACCGGAGCAGCGCAGCGAAGTGCTGGGACCCTACGTCAACATCGCGCTGGCAGCCGACGGGCAACCTACGCCGGCGCTGAAAGGCTTCGCGCAGAAATGCGGGGTGGAATGGAACCAGCTCGCGCGTGTCAGCGATGCGAAGGGCGAACGCTTTGTACATCGCACCCTGAAGCCGGGCGCCGACACCGCATCGCTGCTGGCGGAAATTCTCGCCGAGGCGATCAAGGTAATGCCCATCCCCAAGCCGATGCGCTGGGGCGATCACGACTTCGCCTTCGCGCGTCCACTGCACTGGCTGGTGTTGCTGTTTGGCGCCGAGGTCGTCGACGCAGAATTGTTCGGGGTGAAGTCCGACCGCCTCAGCCGCGGTCATCGCTTCCATCATCCGGCCGCGGTGTGGATCGCCGAGCCCGGGGTCTACGTCGACGCACTGCGTGCCGCGCATGTCCTGGTCGACGCCGAGGAACGCCGTCGCCGCATTCTTGGTGATGTGGAAAACGTCGCGCGCCATGCGGGCGGCGCGGCGCGCATTGACGAAGGCATCCTGGCGGAAGTGAATTGCCTGACGGAGTGGCCTATCGCAATTCTTTGCAGCTTCGAGCGCGAGTTTCTCGCCGTGCCGCAAGAGGCGCTGATCGCCACCATGGAGGCGAACCAGAAATTCTTCCCGGTGCTGGACACCAGCGGCAAGCTCACCGAGAAATTTGTCGGCGTAGCCAATATCGATTCCACCGACCAGGCCCGTATCCGCCAAGGCTACGAGCGGGTGATCCGGCCGCGTTTCGCCGATGCCAAATTCTTCTTCGACGCCGATCGCAAGCAGGGCCTCGTCGCGATGTGCGACGGCCTGAAGACCGTCACTTACCAGCAGAAGCTGGGAAGCGTCGCCGACAAGGTCGCGCGCGTGGCGATGCTGGCGGAAGCGATTGCAACGCAGGTCGGGATCGATCCTGCGCTGGCGCGGCGCGCGGCGGAGTTGGCGAAGGCTGATCTGCAGTCGCGCCTGGTGAACGAATTTCCCGAGTTGCAAGGCTTCGCCGGGCGTTATTACGCGGCCGATGCGGGGGAGTCCCCGGACGTGGCGGCAGCGATCGCCGAGGCTTACATGCCGCGTTATGCCGGGGACGCGATCGCGCCCTCGAAACTCGGTCAAGTGCTTGCCGTCGCCGAACGCCTCGACACGCTTGCCGGTGGCTTTGCGGCCGGGCTCAAGCCGACTGGCAACAAGGACCCCTTTGCGCTGCGGCGCAATGCGCTGGGGTTGGCGCGCACGCTGATCGAAGGCGGACTCGATCTCGGCCTGGGCGCGTTGATCGAGGATGCCGTCGCGGGTGTGAATGCCGCGGGTGCGGTCGAGGTGTCCGAGCTGCGCGAGTTCGTGTTCGAGCGTTTGCGCAGCTACTACGCCGATCAAGGCGTAACGTCGCTTCAGTTCGATGCCGTGGCCGCGGTCGAGCCTGCCACCTTGCAGGATTTCGATCAGCGCCTGAAAGCCGTGCAGGCGTTCGCGAAATTTCCCGAGGCCGAGGCGCTCGCGGCGGCGAACAAGCGCATCCGCAATATTCTCAAGAAAACCGACGAAGTCATCCCCGCAAAGATCAACAACACCGCGCTGGTCGAGACCGTCGAACTCGCGCTCGCCGGCGCCCTGGCCAAGGCCGAGAAGGACACCGCCGCGGCGATCGCCTCGCGCGATTACGTTACGGTGCTCAAGCGCTTGGCGCTGTTGCGCGCGCCCATCGACGAATTCTTCAACGGCGTGATGGTGATGGCCGATGACGCCACCCTGCGACGCAACCGCCTTGCCCTGCTGAAGCGATTGTCCGACCGCTTTCTTGCGGTGGCGGACATTTCGCAGTTGTCGGCCGGGTGATCGCAAGCACCGCAGGGTCGCAAAGGGTTTAAAACCGCATCGTCACGCCCAGATACGCCGCGCGCGGCGAAGCCGGTGTGATGTTGTTGTTGTTGTGCGCGTTCGGGAAATATTCCTTGCCGAGCACGTTCTCCGCGTTGAGTTGGAACTGCACGTTCTGGTTCAGCGCGAAATACACCGCGCCGTCGACGCGGGTGTAGCCGGGGAGGGTGACGGTGTTGTCGGTTGCGGCGAAGCTCTCCCCGCGCCGAATTGCGCCGAGACCAAAACCCCAATTGGCGTTCACGTCGAAGCGATTCCACAGACTGAAGCTGTGCTCGGGCAACTGCGCCAGCGAGTTGCCCGCGGGCACTGAAGCAGACTGGGTGCGGGTGATTTCGCCGTCGGCCCAGGTATAACCCCCCATCACTCGCCACGCATTGGTGATTTCGCCTACGACTTCCAGCTCGACACCTTCCGTACGTTGCCCATCGACAAGGATCGAACGGGTCGGATCGGCCGGATCGGGCACCACCACGTTGCTGCGATCGAGGCGATACAGGGCCGCATTGAGCGTCAGGTTTGATGCCACGTTCCACTTCGCGCCGAGTTCGTAGTTGCGAAATTTCTCCGGATCAAGCGCCGCGTTACTCGGGTTCAGTGACGTCAGTTGTTCGCCGGCGCGCGGCTGGTAGGCGATGCTGTAGTTGGCATAGAGCGACAGCGGATCGATGGGACGGTAGATGAGGCCGGCGCGCGGCGAGAGCAGGCCGTCATCGCTTTTGAATTCGCTGTTGTTGCGGTTATTGCGGAAATCCACTTCGAAGCTGTCGTAACGCAGGCCGAGGATGGCCTGCCATCGCGGCGAAAACGTGATCTGGTCCTGCACGTAGAGCGCCGCGATGCTGGCCTCGCTGTGGCGGTCGCCGTCATTGGGGCCGGCGCGGAAACTGATCGGAACGCGCGCAATCGGATCGCTCACCGGCACGCTGATCGAGGTGCGCTCCGCGCCGCCTGTGGTTGCTGCGGGGAAGAAGCCGGTGAGACGAGAGTTGTCGGTCTCCTGATGGCCGATCTCGGCGCCCAGGAGCAGGGTGTGCTCAACCGCACCGCTTTCGACGGCGAAGATCAGATCAGTCTGATTGAAGACGTTCTTGCGTCGGGTGGGATCGCGATAGGCCAAGAGCGACACCGTTGCGCCGTCGGCGCTTACCGCGCCTGGAAAGACGTTCTGGTAGACCTTGTCGTAGTCGGCCCAGCGGCTACGATTGCGCAGCGCCAATCCATTCCCGAATTCATGCTCAACCAGCGCATTGAACGCATCCACGGTGGCCTCGACCGGGCTCAGAACCGCGTTGCCGAAAAACGTCGAGGGGTCGGTGTCGAGTGGCCGCCCGTGGAACGACGGCACGCCGCGATCGGCGATACGTTCGTCGGAAAAATGCTCGTAGCCAAGGGTCGCACTGGTGTGTTCACCCAAATCGAATGACGTCGTCGGATTGAAGCCGTAGCGCTGCAATTTGACGCCGTCGCGGTAGCTGCCGGAATCCTCGTACAAGCCGGTAACGCGCAGCGCCACGGAATCACTGGCCGCACCGCCAAGATCCAGCGTGCCGCGCCGGCGCTGATGCGCACCAAACTGCAGGCTGGCATCGCGCACCGTGCTCCAGTCGGCGTGCTTGCTGACGCGATTCAGCACGCCGCCTGAGCCGCCGCGGCCGAAGATCATTGCGTTCGGGCCTTTCAGCACCTCGACCCGCTCGATGTTGTAGACATCGCGGAAGTACTGCACGTCGTCCCGCATCCCATCGACAAAGAAGTCGGCCGTGGAACCGTTGCCGCGGAAGATCGGGGTATCGCGGTTGCCTTCGCCTTGGGCGATGCCCATACCCGGCACGTAGCGCACCACGTCGGCCATGCTCGCGATCGCCTGGTCGCGGATCAGGTCCTGGGTGATCACGCTGATCGCTTGCGGCAGGTCGCGCAGCGGGGTGTCGGTCCGGCTGGCGCTGGCGATGTCCTGCGCCGGGAAATCGGCGCGCGGCGTATCGGCTTCAACCTGGATCTGATCGAGCTGGTTGGCGCTGCGACGTTTGAAACCGGCGCCATCCGGCGATTCGACGCTCGCTTCAATCTGTGCCCAAGCATTCAGCGAAACCGACCCCAGGGCAAGACAGATCGCGTGCACCAGGAGGCGTTTCGGCTGCGACCAAGCGGCCAAGCGGAGTGGGGTAGGCATGAGGTGCTCATCGTGGTTGTTGAAAATGAGAATGAATCGTATTTGCGATTCGGCTGGGCGTCAATCCCCCTGCCTGCGCTTGAGCAGCGGTTATGCTGCGGAAACTTCGCGCCCGAGTGCTCGTCTTGCCCCCCTTTCCCTGTCGAACCTCGCTCGGACTGGCGTTCCTGCTTGCCTTGTCCCCAGCTTTCGTCGTGGCGGAACCGCTGCGGGCGGTTGTGGTGCGCGGAATCGAGGGCGACAAGCTGGCAAATGACGAGCTGGCGAATGTCGAAGCGATACTGTCCTTGAAGCATCTGCGCAAGAAAGAGCGCGCCGATCTGAGCGAAGGCCGCCTGTCGTATCTGCTTCGGCGCGCCCCTGAGGAAACCAGCCGCGCCTTGCAGCCTTATGGCTACTACGACGCGACCGTCGCAAGCGACGTCACGCGCGACGCGCGCGGCATCACCGTCACCCTCACTGTGACGCGCGGCGAGCCGGTGCTCGTGACCGACGTCCAGGTCGCGATGGACGGTGAGGCGCGCGACGATGCCAAGGTTGGTTCGATCTTGCGTGCGGTCCGGCCACGGGTGGGTACTGTTCTCGACCATCGCGTGTACGAGGCCAGCAAGCTCGCGGTACAACGGCGCCTGCTGGAGCGCGGCTACTTCGACGCCGACCTGCTCGAACACCGCATCGAGGTGAAGCAACGCGAGCGTGCCGCGACGCTGCGGCTGCGCTGGCAGAGCGGCGCGCGCTACCGTTTCGGCGAGGTAACGATCGAGGGCTCGCAGATCGACATGGAACTGCTGCAGAAGGCGATTCCCTTCAAAGTCGGCGCGCCGTATCACCAGCGTGAGCTGCTGGCGCTGCAGCAACGCCTGGCCGATCTCGACTACTTCGGCTATATCGACGTGCGCCCGGACCCCGAGCATGCCGATGGAGATCGCGTCCCCATCAACGTGGCCGTGACGCCGGGCAAGCGCAGCGTCTACACCGCCGGTGTCAGCTACGGCACCGATTCGGGCGCCGGCGTGCAGCTCGGGCTGGAACGACGCTGGGTCAATACGCGTGGTCACAAGCTTGACGCACAGCTGGATGTTTCGCAGCGCCGCGAAAGTATTGGCGTGTTGTACCGGATTCCCGCGTTCGACGGGGTGCAGGGCTGGTACGCCTTCGGTGCCAACCGTCGCGTGGAGGAGAGTGAGTCCGTGCACAACCGCATCACCGAACTGGTCGCGCAGCGCAGCGGCAAGTGGCGGGGATGGGAGCTCGGGCTGGGCATGCACCTGCGCAGGGAGGCGTTCGAGATCGGTGAACCCCCGGTGCAGCGGGGCGATAAACGCCTCGTCTATCCGGCGCTGTCGGCCGAACGCAAGCGTGCGGACGATCCGCTGTTTCCGCGGCGTGGATTCCTGCTCCGCGGCGAGTTCAAGCTCGGTACCGGTGTGATCGGCTCGCAGGTCGACTTCGGCCAGTTCCTGTTCGACGCCAAGCTGATCCGGGGCCACGGCGAGCGCAGTCGATGGCTGTTCCGTGGTCAGCTCGGTCGCACCTTCACCGACGAATTCGACGAGCTGCCGCCCAGCCTGCGTTTCTTCGCCGGTGGCGATCGCAGCATCCGCGGCTACGGCTACCAGGAGGTCGGGCCACGACTCTCGGATCAAGTGATCGGTGGCAAGAACCTCGTCACCGGCAGTGTCGAGTTTGAGCATATGTTCAACGACACCTGGGGCGCTGCCGTCTTCGTCGATGCCGGCGACGCGTTCAGTGAGCGGGGCGAACTCAAGGCGCGCACCGGCGTCGGCGCCGGCCTGCGCTGGCGTTCGCCGGTCGGAATGGTGCGGGTGGATCTGGCGCACGGGCTGGACGAGGCCGACAACACGATCCAGTTCCACATCAACATCGGACCGGACCTATGAGGACCGGACCTGTGAAGACACGAAGTCCGAACGGCGCGAACCCTGGACGCAGGACGCGGCTGAGTTGGCGCGCGCTGCGGTGGGTCCTCTGGGCGCTGCTGGTACTGGCCCTGTTGTCAGCGCTGATGCTGACCTGGATGCTGCGCAGCGGCAGCGGCCGCGATTTCGCGCTGTCGCGCGTGCTCTCGGCGCTGCCGCCGGGTGCACTGTCCTGGCGCACGGCCGAAGGCACGGTGAGCGGTCCGCTGGTGCTGCACGGACTACGCTACGAACACGACGGCTTGGTGATCGAAGTCGAGCGCGCCGTGGTCGATCTCGCCCCCGGTGCGCTGCTCGGACGACGCCTGCACATCGAACAGCTCACGCTGGAGCGTGGGCGCGTGCTGTTGCCGCCTGGCGACGCCACGCCGACGCCGTGGCCCCAGTCGCTCGCGCTGCCTGATTCTTTGCCGGAACTACGTCTGCCGATCAGCGTTGCAGTCGATGCGCTCGCGGTGCGCGAAGTGCGGATCGAACAGGGCGAGCTGCAACTGCTCTGGCTGCGGAAGCTCGATGCGATCGGCAGCTTCGAGCGGGGCCGCTTGGCGTTCGAAAGGTTCGACCTCGACAGCGATCGCGCCACGTTGCGGGCACGCGGTGCACTGGATACCGCGAGCCGCTGGGATACGGGCCTGCACGCCACGCTGGATCTCAACGACGTCGGCGCAGAACCGCTGCCGCTGAAGATCGATGCCGAGGGAGATCTGCGCGATCTGCACCTGACGGTGACGGGTGATCTGCCGGAGTCTGTGCGTCTGCAGTTGCGCCTTCGCGGCGGCCTGCCGGACCCGCGTTGGGCGCTGACCCTGGAGGCGCCGCGCGTCGACCCGGGCTTCTTCGGTGCGGAAGGCGAGGCGCTGTCGCTGTCGCTGCGCGGCGAAGGCAGCCTGAGCGCAGCGACGATATCCGGTGACATCGCACGCGGTGCGCACGCGGTGCAGATCGAACCGTCGACCCTGCGCTATGACGAGGGCGTCGTGCATCTGGAACCGGTGACGTTGATGCTCGATCCGGGCCGGATCGAAGCGACCGGGACCATTGATCTGAGGCAATCAGCGCCGCGCATGGCGCTTGACGTGCGCTGGCGCGATCTGGAATTTCCGGCCGAAGACGCGGCGAAGCGCGTGCGCACGATCGGCACCGCGCGCATCGAAGGCCCACAGTCCGATTACGCGCTGCGGCTCGACGGCAAGCTGACCCGCCGCGGCGTCAATGGTGTCGCTGAACACGCGGATATCACCTTGCGTGGACGCGGCAGCGACCGGCATCTCGCGTTCGAAAGCCTGGGTCTGACCACGCCGCGCGGCGCGCTCGAGGCGAGTGGCGAGGTGACATGGTCGCCCTCATCCAGAGATGTAGGGAGTGTAGTTAGCCATCAGGAACGCCTTCAGCCGCTACTGAGTTGGAAGATCGATGCGGCGTTGCGTGGGTTCGATCCGGCCTGGTTTGTACCGGAGTTTCCGGGGGCGGTGGATGCCACGATCGCCAGTGAAGGATCGATGTTCGATGGTCGCCCGCACGGCACGCTGACGCTCGATCCGCTCGGCGGCACGCTGCGCGGACGGGCGCTCGGCGGGCGCATCGTCGCGACGCTCGACGCCGACAGCGGCCGCGGGGAGCTCGCGCTGCGCCTCGGCGAATCGCGCCTCGACGGAGAAGCGACCTGGGGTGCAACGCGTGAGGCAAGCTTGCGACTGAACCCGTTGCATCTGGCCGATCTGCTGCCCGACGCCGCCGGACAATTACGCGGATCGGTGACCCTGGCCGGCACGCAGGCCGCGCCGACCCTGGTCGCTGCGCTCGATGGCGACGCGCTGGCATTCGATGCCTACGCGGCGGAGACATTGCGCTTGCGCGCTCGCCTCGAAGCCGGCGAGCGCGGCACGCTCAGCGTGGAAGCGATCGCGGTCGAATTGGCGGGACTAAATTTCGGCACGTTGACGCTATCGGGTAGCGGCACGCGCGCGCAGCACGCGCTGACGCTCGCGCTGGACGGCGCACCGGCGCGGCTGAGCCTGGTCCTGGATGGCGGGCAACAGGAGGGACACTGGCGTGGGTTGCTGCGCGACCTGAGGATCGAGCCGCGGGAGCGCGCCGCGTGGACCTTGCGCGAGCCGAGCGAGCTGGCATGGAATCAAGACAAAGGTGCGTTGCGGCTGACGCAGAGTTGCCTGGTGTTGGAGGCGGCAACCCTGTGCGCACAGGCGGACTGGGGCGCGAAGGCGGGCACGGCGAGTTTTCGCCTTGACGCTTTGCCGTTGGCAACGCTCGATCCGTTCCTGAGCGCTGCGCTCGAACTCCCTGCAGCGGCTTACGGCACCTTGGCGGCCGAGGGCCGCATCGCGCGTGACGGGGCAGGCGCGCTGCAGGGAGAGTTCAGTGCCGAATCGGCCGCAGCCGGGCTGCGACTGGATCCGGAATCGCCGCGCGAACTGCTCGCTTTTCACGCACTGAAGGCGCATGGGTCGCTCACCCCGACGCAAGCCCAACTGCGTGTCGACGCGCAGTTGGCCGAGGATGGCGTGCTGCATGCGGAGTTCGATAGCACCGATCCCTTCGCGGCAGACGGCGACATGCGGGGGAAGATCGAAGCGCGCCTGCGCGATCTGAGTTTCATCGAATTGTTCACGGATCGGCTTGTCGACCTAGTGGGCGGGGTGGATGCGGAGCTCGGCATCGAAGGCACGCGCCTTGCGCCGAAGTTGCTGGGCTCGGCGCGATTGCATGGCTTCGGCGGAGAGTGGCCGGCGCTGGGCCTCACGCTCCAAGACGGCGAGGTCACGCTACGCTCGCGCGGCACCCAGGCCGCCACGATCGAGGGCTCGATCGTGTCCGGCGGCGGAACGCTGCACATCGCGGGACAGTTCGATGCCGCGCCCGCGGCGGCAGAAACGCTGGCATTGACGCTGCGTGGGGAAAACGTGGTGGTGGCGGTGATTCCCGAGCTGAATGCCACCATGTCGCCCGAGTTGGTCGTAAGTCTGATCGGCGACCGACTGAAACTCCGTGGTGAGGTCACCGTACCGACCGCGCGCATCGCGCTGGAACGCCTGCAAAGTGCGACCTCGCCGTCGAGCGATATCGTGATGGTCGACGCCGCAGCGATCGCTGCGAAAGACGGCACGGTGTTCGACAGCGACGTCAGCGTGATCCTGGGCGACGACGTGCGCCTCGACGGCTTCGGGCTGAAGGGCAAGCTCGAAGGCAAGATCGCGGTGCGCGACCGTCCGGGCCGCGCCACGCTTGCGCGCGGCGCGCTGCAGGTCGGCGGCAAATACAAGGCCTATGGCCAGAATCTGACGATCACGCGTGGTCGGCTGGCTTATGCCGCAACCCCGCTCGACGATCCGTCGCTCGACATCCGCGCCGAGCGCGAGGTTGATAAGGTCATCGTAGGCGTGCAGGTGCGCGGCACCGCGCTCGCGCCGGAACTCACGCTTTGGTCCACGCCGGCGCTGGATCAGGCCGAGCAATTGTCTTATCTGGTTTTGGGCCGGCCCTTGCGCTCCGCATCGCAGGCCGACGGGGCGCAACTGAGCCGGGCCGCGGCCACCTTTGGCGGCAATCTGCTGGCGCAGAAACTCGGCGCGCGCATGGGCCTGGACGAGATCGGCGTGGCCGATTCCCGCGCGCTGGGCGGCGCCGCGCTCACGGTCGGCAAATTTCTCTCGCCCAAGCTTTTCGTCAGCTACGGCGTGGCGCTGTTCGGCGACGGTCAGGTCGTTACATTCAAATATCTGCTGAGCCGGCTGTGGAACGTGCAGATCGACGCAGGGCATGAGAATCGCGCCGCGCTCAATTACGAGTTGGAACGGTGAAGGGGCTGGCGAGCGCGGCCGAACTGCGACGACCATCCCGCTCCGCTCGTCCTGTCGTACGCCTTGCGTGGTCGAACGAACGAATTTTCAACCCGCATTGGTTTATCCTTGCGCCCCTTCGCGTCAGCGGCCGTTTGCTCCATACGGCCGCGTACTTCACGACGCCACCACTACCTTCCCCTGATAAAGTGCTGGACATCATGCGCAAACTTTCCTTGCTTCCGTTGTCGGTCGCGCTCGTCCTGAGCGCCTGTGGCGGCGACCCGCCCGCTTCTGCACCCGCAGTCGGCAAGACGCCGGCGGCGGCGCCGAGCGAAACGGTGGCAGCAACCCCGGTCAGTGGTCCGAAGGTCAGCGGTACCCTCCAGGTCGCCGGTATCAGCACGCTGCCGGCGGGGATTCAACTCGGGGTGAAGCTGCTCGACGTCACCGATGCGAGTGCGGTACCCGTGGTGGTGGCCGAGCGCGTCACCGCGGCGCCGCGCATCCTGCCGTCCGGATTCGAGATCGGCTACGACACGACAATGATCGATCAAGCCCGGCGCTACGTCGTCGAGGTCGCGCTGCAGGCCGACGGCATGGTTCTGTACGGCGCGCCGGAGCCGACGCCGGTGCTGACCCAGGGTGCCGCTGATAATGGCCATATGCTCACGCTGGTACAGGGTGGCAAGGCAGTGTCGACCGTGGCGCCGCCCGAGCAACTCAAGCTCGATTTCCAGGCGCTGGAAGCCAACCTCGGCGCGCTGCGCCGCATTACCGGCGAACGCGTGGACGAGGAGGTCGCCATCGGCTGGGATGCCTTTGTCGACGACGGCAGCGGCCAGGTGCGCATGGCGCGCGAACAGGTCGAAACCGCGGAAGGCGGAAACACCGCATACCGCTTCGCCTACCAGGGCGGTCAGCCGGTGGTGGTGGAGCGCAAGCAGGGCGGCACCACCACGCTGCTGGGCTGGACCAGCGACGGCCAGTTGATCCTCAACGAGCAAGGCGACGGGCAGGCCTCGGAAGAGGAGATCGCGCGGCTCAAGCAGCGTGCGCTCGATCTCTACGCGCAGGCGGCGGCGCGACGCTAGTAGACGCTTAACTCTTCTCAGCTTTGCACTCCCTGCGGTCGCCTCCGGGAGAAGGCGGCGCGCAGCGCCGGATGAGGGTTCGGCGCGAGCGTTAAGTTTTAACCTCGTCCCGTACCCTCATCCGCCCTACGGGCACCTTCTCCCGAGGGGAGAAGGGAAAGCCTGCGACAATCCAAAACACTACGGCGTGAAGCGGACCCTTGCCCCGCGCAATCGCGGCTGCTTCCCGACAATATCGGTCCAGACCAGATGCGCGACGCCATTGCGCAAGGCCAGGCGCGGGAAGCCGGTGCCGCGCCCGCGTGCCAGCTTCGCCACTTCGACGCGCTCGGGTTCGCTGGCCAGATCCAGCGCATAGCGCGTCAGCCACAACGTCTGCGCCTGTGCATCCTCGCTCAGCCAGCTCACCAACAACGCGTCGTCGTCCAGCGCCAGGTCGACACGACCCTGGACCTCGGGGCCCGACGCAATACGCTTCGGCGCATCGAAGTGCTCGCCGTCATCTGTCGAACGCGCCAGCCGCAGCTGCGGCTCGTTACCGACGGCGGTGTACCACGCGACATAGATCGCTTTGCCGCGCGCCGCCACCGCCGGCCCGTTCACCGGACAGGCCGGCATGAACCAGTCGTCCGTGTGGACGCGCACCGGTGCAGTCCACTTGCCATCGCGGTAGCGCGTCAGCGCGATGTCGCGGATTTCGCCCTCGGCGCGATCGCGATAAACCACCACCGGGCCGGCTTGGGCAAGCGCGGCGTCGGTCTGGCAGCAATCGCAGGTGCCGGCGTCGAGTTCCCATTCCTGACGTTTTCCGCTCGCGTCGAAAACTGCCGCGCGCAGGGTCATCGCACCGCCGCCCGTCCCGTGACCGTCGTGCCCGCCACCGCCAGTGCGGCGGCCATCCAGCCAGGCAACCGCAACCTCGCTCGCCGACCACGGCCAGAGCGAGACGAAGCCATGTTCGGTGGTGGTTCTGTCGTCGTGCACGGTCTCCGGCGCCGACCAGTCCGAGCCATTGGAAGATCGGGTCAGACGCACGTCGTAGGCATAGGGCGCGGCGGCGCTCTTTTGCAGGAAATGCGCGACAAGACTGCCGTCGGGCAGCACCGCGAGCGCCGGAAAATCAGCCCAATTCACGAACCAGTTCTCGCCCCGGGCGATCTCGCGAGCGGGCCCGAATCCCTCGCCCGCTTCGCGCGCATAACGCAGCCGATGGCCTTTGCCATCGGGTTCCACCCAGCTCAGGTAGAGGGTGTCGTCGGCCGCTACAAGATTCGGCTGGGCAGCACGCGTGTCCAGCGGCAGCGGCCAGGACTCCACCAGGGTGGACGCCGACAACGGTGCAGCGAGGCTCAGGAGTGCGACCATCAGGACATGACGCAGGATAGGGACGGGCTTCACAGGGATCTCCAGACTGGCGCGAGGATCGGGTGGACAAGGATGCAGCTTGCCCCTTCTGACCCCCAGCCACTATCATTTTGCGGTTTCCCGGCTGGCTTGAAGGCAGCGGGGAGCGGATTCTTGCGGCTCTTCGAGAATAAGCAGTGACGGGGCGCTCGCGCGCTTCGGTGCCTCTAGCATTGGTCTCCAACCCAATGGAGCTCAAGCCAGGACGCGCGCCGCGCGGGATGGCGCCGATCCAGGCGGTGGACAGGCAACGGAATCATGGGCGACGACCCGAGGTCATCGCCCGACGGCAATATCGCAACGGTTGGGGCGCAACGCCCGCGAGGTGGAACGGATGAACGCAGCACACGTGATGCGTCTGGGGATCGGGTTGCTGGCCTTGCTGGCCGCAGGTGCGGTATTCGCCTCCGACCCGCAACCCTGGCAGCTCAACATGGCGCCCGGCGTCACGGCGACCTCGCAGGAGGTCTACTGGCTACATAACCTGATCTTCGGGCTCTGCGTGGTGATCGGCGTGCTGGTATTCGGCGCCATGGGCTACGCGATGTTCGCGTTCCGCAAATCCAAGGGCGCCGTGGCCGCGCAGTTCAGCCATAACACCGTGGCTGAAGTCATCTGGACCGTCGTGCCGATTCTGATCCTGATCGCGATGGCCTGGCCAGCGACCAAGACGATGTTCCGCATGTACGACACCACTGAATCCGAGATGACGGTGAAGATCACCGGCTACCAGTGGATGTGGCGCTACGAGATCCTCAACTACAAGGGTCAGCCCGGCAACGTCAACTTCGTCAGCCGCCTGGATCGCGAGAGCGACCGCGCGCGCCAGCTCGGGTCCGGCATCGATCCGGCGACGGTGAAGACGGGCGAGCTCAACACTTACCTGCTCAACGTCGACAAGCCACTGATCCTGCCGACCGACACCAAGATCCGTTTCGTGGTCACGGCCGACGACGTGATCCACGCGTGGTGGGTGCCGGCGCTGGGCTGGAAGCAGGACGCGATCCCGGGCATCGTCAATGAGGCCTGGACCAATATCCAGCAGGCCGGCACCTATCGCGGCCAGTGCACCGAGCTGTGTGGCAAGGACCATGGCTTCATGCCGATCGTGGTGAAGGCCGTGCCTCGCGCCGAATTCGAAACCTGGCTGGCGGCGCAACAGCCGGTCGCGCCGGCGCCTGCGGCGATCGAAACCGCGCCCGCCGAGGCCGAACCGATCAACGAACTGGCGCCGCCCGACGAGCCCGCTCCCGCCGTCATGCCGGCTAACGGCTGAGCCCGGCCCCCGAGAATTCAGAGAGGTAATGCAGATGGCCAGCTACGAAGCCGCGCACGACAGTCCCGCCGCGCACGACGCATCCCACGATGACCACGGTCATCAGCAGACCTTCATCCAGCGCTGGGTGTTCTCGACCAACCACAAGGACATCGGCACGCTGTATCTGCTTTTCTCCTTCGTGATGTTCCTGATCGGCGGCGCGATGTCGGGTGTGATCCGCGCCGAACTGATGACCCCGGGCCTGCAGTTCGTGCATCCGGAATTCTTCAACCAGATGACCACCATGCACGCGCTGGTGATGATCTTCGGCGGCGTGATGCCCGCTTTCGTGGGACTCGCAAACTGGATGGTCCCGCTGATGATCGGCGCGCCCGACATGGCGCTGCCACGCATGAATAACTGGTCGTTCTGGATCCTGCCGTTTGCGTTCGCCATGCTGCTCATGACGCTGTTCATCCCGGGCGGCGCGCCGGCCGGTGGCTGGACCCTGTACCCGCCGCTGTCGCTGCAGGGTGGCTCCAACGTTGCCTTCGTGATCTTCGCGATCCACATGATGGGCATCAGCTCGATCATGGGCGCGATCAATATCATCGCCACGATCCTCAACATGCGCGCGCCGGGCATCGACCTGCTCAAGATGCCGGTGTTCGTGTGGTCATGGCTGATCACCGCGTTCCTGCTGATCGCGGTGATGCCGGTGCTCGCGGGTGCGGTCACGATGCTGCTCACCGACAAGTTCTTCGGCACCAGTTTCTTCAATGCGGCCGGCGGCGGCGACCCGGTGATGTTCCAGCATATCTTCTGGTTCTTCGGGCATCCCGAGGTCTACATCATGATCCTGCCGGCGTTCGGCATCGCCAGCGAGATCATCCCGACCTTCGCGCGCAAGCCGCTGTTCGGCTACCAGGCGATGGTCTATGCGACCGCTTCGATCGCCTTCCTGAGCTTCATCGTGTGGGCGCACCACATGTTTACCGTGGGCATGCCGCTGGGCGGCGAGATCTATTTCATGTTCGCGACGATGCTGATTGCGATCCCGACCGGGGTGAAGGTATTCAACTGGGTGACCACGATGTGGCGCGGTTCGCTGACGTTCGAGGCGCCGATGCTGTGGGCGGTCTCCTTCGTCATCCTGTTCACCATCGGCGGTTTCTCCGGGCTGATGCTGGCCATCGTGCCGGCCGACTTCCAGTACCACGACACCTACTTCGTGGTCGCGCACTTCCACTACGTGTTGGTGACTGGCGCGGTGTTCGCGATCATTGCCGCCGTCTACTACTGGTGGCCGAAGTGGACCGGGCGCATGTACAGCCAGCCGATGGCCAAGTTCCATTTCTGGTGGAGCATGGTGTTCGTCAACCTGCTGTTCTTCCCGCAGCACTTCCTCGGTTTGGCCGGCATGCCGCGCCGCATCCCGGACTACAACGTGGTGTTCGCGGACTGGAACCTGATCAGCTCGATCGGCGCGTTCGGGATGTTCGTGACCCCGTTCCTGATGGGCTTCATCCTGTGGCGCTCGCTGAAGACCGGCGAAAAGGCCCTGCCGCGCGCGTGGGAAGGTGCCGTGGGCC
>JBKJTK010000019.1:0-4531 GCA_046590875.1 Chiayiivirga sp. | reverse complement strand
TTCCTCGATGAACTGGCCGACCTGGTCGAGAACCGGCCTCCCGCGGCGTTGGAGGCGCGACTGGAGCACGACGACACCGCCGCCGCGGATTTTGATTTCGCGCGCGCCGACTACCGCATCCTGATCGCCTTGCGTGAAGATTATCTGGCACATCTGGAGAGCGTGAAGGGCAGCATGCCCTCGATCACCCAGAACCGCATGCGGTTGGCGCGAATGACAGGCATGCAGGCGCTGAGTGCCGTAGTGAAGCCCGGCGGGCAATTGGTATCACAGGAAGTAGCCGAGTCGATCGTGCGTTTCGTTGCCGGTGGCTCGGAACTGGCCAACGCGGAAATCGAGCCCTCGCTGCTGAGCCTGGTCTGCCGCGAGTTGAACACGGTGCGGCTGGCGCAGCGGCGGGCGGAAATTTCCGCCGACCTGCTGGCCGGTTCGCGCGAGGGCATCCTCAGCGAATTCTACGAACGCGCCTTGGCCGATCAGCCCGCCGCCGTGAGGCGGGTGATCGAAGACGAGCTGCTGACCGAATCGGGCTATCGCGAGAGCCTGGCCGAAGAGCGTGTACTCAAGGCGCTCGCCGCCGCCGGTGCGTCGCCGGGCGCACTCGCGAAACTTGTCGACCGCCGCCTGCTGCGTATCGAAGAACGGCTCGACATGCGCCGCGTAGAACTTACTCACGACGTGCTGTGCAGCGTGGTGCTGTCCAGCCGCGATCTACGCCACGAGCGCGAGGCGCGCGACGAGGCGGAGCGCCGCCTGGCTGACCAGCGCGAGCGCGAGGTCGCTTCTCACCGCGCCCTCGTGCGCGCGCGCACCATTGCCGGCGTGTGCGCCGCGATGATGGTGCTGGCCATCGCTGGCGCGGCCTTCGGCTGGATCAACATGCAGCGTGCCCGTGCTGCGGACGCCGCGGCGCAGAATGCGCGAGGCGACGCCGAGAAGCTGGTCGGATTCCTGATCGAGGATTTCTACGCCGAGCTGGAGCCCACCGGACGCCTGGATACGCTCGGCAAGCTCGCGCACCGCACCGTCGCCTACTACGACGGATTGCCGGTCGCGATGCTCACGCCGAAAACGCAAACCTATCGCGCGATGGCGCTCATTCGCGAAGGCGAGGCGCTCAACGGCAAGGGCGACCTGGTGCGGGCGCGCGGCAACTTCGCCGAAGCCGTTAAGGTGTTCGAGCAACTGCGAGCGGACGGCGACCGCAGTGACGCCACGACGATCGGCTTGGCCCAGGCGTACTACGATCTGGGCACGGGCGGCACCGGCACGGCCGGGCGCAGCGATGCCGAGCTGCTGGCCAAGGCGGCCGAACTGGTGAAGCCGTTGGTGAATTCGCCTGAAGGCCCGCGCGCCGCCAAGCTGCTCTACGGCAACGCGCTGAACTACCTCAGCCACACTCAGCGGGACCGCGCGCAGGCGGTGGCCACGTGCGTCGAGGCGCGCCGCGTCGTGGCGCTACTGGGGGCGCTCGAACTTACCGACCTGGCCGCCACCGCGGCATACGCCGACATCGCTGATTCGGAAGCGCGCCACCTGCTTGACCTCGACCGCGTCGACGAGGCGCGCGCGCGTGCCAAGGAGGTCTACGAACTCGCCGAAAAGGTGCTGGCGCAGCGCCCCAACGACCTGCGTTCGCTCGCCAACCGCTTTTACGCCTCGCAACTGCTGGGGCAACTGGCCGAGCGGATGCTCGACCCGGTGGCGGCGGAAGACTATTCGCTCCGGGCCGGTCAGGCGGGCGAGGATCAGGTCCGGTTCAATCCCGCCGACCTGTTCTCCTGGCAGTCCTGGACCAACGGCATGGGCCAGCTGGCGGACCTGCAGGTGGAGCACGGCCGTGTCGCCGAGGGCATGGCCACGATGCGCGCTGTGCTGGCGCTGGCCGACGACAAGCGCCGGCCGTCCTCCCTCGGGCCGCTGCTCTGGAACCGCTGGCAGGCGCTGACCCTGCTGCAGGCGCGAGCCGGTGACCATGCCAGCGCCGAGCAGTCGTTCAAGGCCTACGTCGCGGGATTGGCGGAGTTCAGCAATACGTTTCCGCAGGACGATCCGCGACGCGCCATGTTCGCCGAGGGCCCAACGCTGCTGCGCAGTCGGATGAACCTGCTCCGCGGCGAAACGCAGCAGGCGTTCACCGCGGCGTCCGGCGTCATCGAGCACGTTTCCCGGGTCGATTTCCCGGCCAGCAACCAGGGCATCGCGGTGGCGCGCGACAACATCCTGCGCTTCGCCTTGCGCCACGCGGCGCGTGCCGCGGTCCTGAGCGGGCGAACCGCCGACGCGCGGTCGCTGTCGCAACGCTGGCTGGCCTTGCCGATCGATCAGAACCGCAGCGCTGATTCGCGCACCGAACCCTCGCGTGCGCACACGGTCATGGCGCATGCGCTCGCCCTCGAGTCGCAGCCGGCGCAGGCTCGCGCGGAGCTGGCGCCCGCGCTCGCGTTCTTCCGCGAGCAGGAGCAGGCAGGGGCGCGCGGCGTGACCTACCGCTTCGACCACGCGTACGCACTTTATGTCAGCGCGCTCGCAGCCGACGGTGTCGCCGCGCGTGAAGCCGACTTCGCCGCCGCCACGCGTTTGCTGGATGAGGCACCCGACGAGGCGCAGTCGCTGGCGGACCTGCGCATCCTGCGCGGCCTGATCGACGCAGCCCGGAACGGCTGAACGCGGGCGTGGCCACGCCGTTGAACTCGGCAGGCGCCGCGCTCGATGTGCCGCTGGTGGTAGGCGTCACCAGCCACCGCAACCTTGCCGCCGACGAGATCGAGCCGATACGGCAGCGCATCCGCGATTTCTTCGCCCGGCTCAAGGTCGAGTATCCGGGCCTGCCGCTGGTGCTGCTGTCGGCACTGGCCGAAGGCGGCGACCAACTCGCTGCACGCGAAGCCCTGGTCGCCGGCGCGCGCTTGATTGCGCCGTTGCCGCTGCCACCGCAAACCTACGCCGAGGATTTCGCCGACCCGGCGGTGCGCGCCGAGTTCGAGGTCCTGTCCGGGCGCGCCGAGCGGCTGCAGATGCCGCTGCTGCCCGGCAACACGACCGCCGGCATCGCGGTGCAGGGCACGCAGCGCGATCGCCAGTACGCTCAGGCTGGCGTGTTCATTGCCAGCCACTGCCACATCCTGCTGGCGCTGTGGGACGGCCGGGAATCGGATCGACTCGGCGGCACCGCCCAGGTCGTGCGCTACGCACTCGACGGCACGATGCCGGGGATGATCGAGCGCCGCCGTGGTGTTCGCGCGGTACTGACCAGCGTCGACGAAAGCATCGTCTACCACATCGTGTGCTCGCGAACCGACGCCGGTGGCGCGGTGCTGGCACCGGCGCCCGGCCTGGTGCCGCTGCAGATGCGCTGGGTCAGCCAGAAATACGCCGGACCGGGCGAGGCCGGCATGCCTGTCGAGTTCCGCCGCATGTTCGCCCGCATGCAGAGATTCGACATGGACCTGAGCCGCCATGCCGGCGAGATATTTGCCAATGCAACGGCATCGGGCGTCGGCACGACCGACGAAGGCGATGCGCTGGACCGGCTGTTCTGTGCTGCCGATACCCTGGCAATGCGATTCCAGAAACGCGTTCTGTTCTCGCTGCGCGGCATCCACGTGCTGGCGGCGCTGACGGGACTCGTTTTCGTCGCGTATGCCGACGTGCCCGCCGACGTGCCGGCGCAGTTCTACGGCATCCACACCTTCATCGCCCTGTTTGCCGCGGGCGGCGGGTTGGCGTGGCTGGCGCGCCGTCGCGACTGGCACCGAAAGTACATCGACTACCGCGCGTTGGCGGAGGGCCTGCGCGTGCAGCGCTGCTGGCGCCGCGCCGGCGTCGTTGCCACCAGCCCCGGTGCCTTCGAGCACGACGGCTTCATGCAGAAGAAGGACGTCGAACTGGGCTGGATCCGGAACGTGATGCGTGTTGCCAGCATGGACCGCATCGAGAGCGGGGCGGTGTCCGACCACGCGCTGCACGCTGTGATCTCCGAATGGATCGGCGCACCTGGCCTCGGTGGCCAACTCGACTACTACACCCGCAAGACTGCACACCGCACCCGAACGCACCGCGTCACCCGCGGGCTGGGCCAGACCTGCTTGTGGATCGGCATTGCCATCGTGGTCTTCCTCGCGCTGTTTCAGCGCTGGCTCGGCAGCGACACCACGAATGCGCTGGTTTCGATGATGGCCGTGCTGGGCATCATCGCCGCGGCGCGCGAATCCTACGCCTATCGCAAAGGCGACAAGGAATTGATCCGGCAATACCAGTACATGCTAGGCATCTTCACCGATGCGCGCAGCCGGCTCGATGCGACCACGGACGGCACCAGCCAGCGGGAAATCCTGCGCGCGCTCGGCGAAGCTGCGCTGGCTGAGCACTCCGAATGGGCACTGATGCATCGCGAGCGACCGTTGGAGAACGCGCGTTTCTAGAGGGGGTCGCGGGCGGCCAGTCGTGTCGCTCGCCCTGGCCGTCACGACACCACGCATACAGTGCGTCGTACATCACCCGGCCGTGTTCAAGCATCGCGTGGTCGTCG
>JBKJTK010000503.1:0-2770 GCA_046590875.1 Chiayiivirga sp. | reverse complement strand
CGCAGGGGCGCGCACAGGATGTGCGCGAGTTTTCCGTCGGTACAGGGATGTGCCGTCGGAAAACCCCGCAGGCCCGACGCGAACCGCCGCAGGCGGCGCGTAAACCCGGGTCGCCTTTCTCTTGGTTACTTCTCTTTGGCGACTCACTGCGCCGCAGGAGCGGCGCGAACGCCGAAGGCGGCCCCGAAGGGGCGGAGGGCAGGATGCCCGGAGTCAAGAGAAGTGACTCGGACGGCTGAGCCGGACGAAAAAAGCCAGGGATGGCGCTCGCGTTCCCGCACGGACGTAGAAGCCAAGATCAAGGTGGATTCCCGCTCGGCCGCAGGCCGGCCTGTCCTGAGCCTGTCGAAGGGCGGGAATGACGTGCAAATAAAAAAGGCCGCGACATGCGCGGCCTTTTTTATGGGTTCACAGCAGCAGCGCTGATCGCTACGGCCTCCGCGCCAACTCCGCCTCATCCCGCGCCTTTGGCAGCAAATCCTGTTTGCTCGCCCCCAGCCAGAACAGCAACGGGCAAGCAACGAAGATCGACGACAGCGTGCCCAGCACGATGCCGAACATCTGCGCGGCAGCCATACCCTCCAGCGAGCGGCCGCCGTAGAGGTACAGCGCCAGGACCGTGAGGAAGGCGACGAACGAAGTGATGACGGTGCGCGACAGGGTCTGGTTGACCGAGCGGTTCAGAACTTCGCCCGCGGAAATCTTGTGCAGCGATCGGAAGTTCTCGCGCACGCGGTCGAACACCACGATCTTGTCGTTGATCGAGTAACCCATCACCGACAGCACCCCGGCGAGAACCGCGAGATCGAACTCGGATTGGGTGACAGCGAAGAAACCGGTGGTGACCACCACGTCGAACATCGTGGTGACGATCGCCGACACCGCGAACTTCCACTCGAAGCGGAAGGTGATGTAGATGACGAAGCCGACGGCCACGAAAATTACGGCAAGGATGCCGTTGTAGGCGAGTTCGGCGCCTACCTGCGGGCCGACGAAGCCGCTGTCTGCGACATGCCCGGGGTTATCCGGCGTCGCGATCGCGGCAAGCACCGCGCCGCCGGTCTGTTCGGCGTTGGACTGGCCCGCTTGCGGCTTCAGTCGCACCACGACGTCGGTTTCCGAGCCGAAGGCCTGCACGATCGCGCCCTCGTAGCCGGCTTTTTCCAGCGAGTCGCGCACCACATCCAGATCGACCGGCTTTTCGAACTTCAGTTCGGCCACAGTGCCGCCGGTGAAATCGAGCGCGAAGTTCAGCCCGCGCGTGGCGAGCAAAGCGAGGGCGCCCAGCAGCAACACGGCGCTGACCGTCAGCGCAATGCCGCGCAGGCGGAGGAAATCGATCTTGCTGTCGTAGGGAAAAATATTCACGTCAGGAGCCCGGCGTCAGATCGACACGCCCGCCAGCTTGCGCCGGCGGCCGTAGATGAGGGTGGCGATGCCGCGCGAGACTGACACGGCGGTGTACATCGAGGTAAGGATGCCGACGCACAGCGACACCGCGAAGCCCTTGACCGGACCGGTGCCGAAGGCGAACAAGGCGATGCCCGCGAGCAGCGCGGTGATGTTGGCATCCGCGATGGTGCCGGCGGCCTTGTCGTAACCGGCGGCGATGCTGGCCAGCGGCGTGTTGCCGCTGCGCAGTTCTTCGCGGATGCGTTCGTTGATCAGCACGTTGGCGTCCACCGACATGCCGATGGTGAGCGCGATGCCGGCCAGGCCGGGCAACGACAGCGTGGCGCCGAGCAATGACATCACCGCCACCACCAGCAACAAGTTCATCAACAGGGCGACGTTGGTCACCACGCCGAACAGCTTGTAGTAAACGACGAAGAACACAAGCACGAAAATGAAGGAAAAGGCGACCGCCTTCCAACCCTTCTC
Source organism: Chiayiivirga sp. (assembly GCA_046590875.1). Classification (GTDB taxonomy): domain Bacteria; phylum Pseudomonadota; class Gammaproteobacteria; order Xanthomonadales; family Xanthomonadaceae; genus JALCLA01. Next base: position 889 of record JBKJTK010000503.1, on the reverse strand, counting down.
GATGTTCTCCGCGCCGAGGCTCGGACTGATGACACGCTCAGCGATGATGTCCACCGGCGCCGCCAAGGCGCCTGCGCGCAGCAGCAAGGCCAGTTCCGAGGCTTCCTGTGCGCTGTCCAGGCCCGTGGTGTTGAAGCGCTTGCCGAACACCCCTTGGATGGTGGCGTAATTGATCACCTCCTCGGTGACCTTGACCGTACGCACTTCCTTGCCGTCGACGACCTTGGTTTCCGGAATGCGTTCAATGTAGACCACACCCATGCTGCGGCCGACATTGTCGGTGGTGAAATCCAGCATGCGTTGGCCGGCGACGTTGTTGAGCGTCACCGATACCATCGGCCTACCGTCCTGCGGATCGGGACCCGAGGTCGCGTTGACCAACTGGTCACCCGCCGCGAGGATGCGCTTGGACAGCAGCACGGGGGTGCGCGAGCCGCGCATGTAATAGACCCGCGCATCGCCGGGCACGAGGCCGGACTGCGCTGCTTCGAACGCGTTGCCGTCGATCTGTTGGCGATATTCCAAGGTCGCGGTGGCGCCAAGAATCTTCTTGGCCTGAGCCGTGTCCTGCACACCGGGCAACTGCACCACGATGCGGTTCGAACCCTGGCGTTGCACGATCGGCTCGGCAACGCCGATCTCGTTGATGCGCTTGCGCAGGGTGCCGATGTTCTGCTCGAGCGCGTTGTCGAGGATGGTCTTGATCTCGGCCGGACGAATGGCGAGGTTGATCGCCGAGGGATCGGTTCCGTTCTCGACTTGCAGTTCCGGAACGTCGCGTCCGATCAGGCCGGCGGCACGGTCGCGATCGGCCAGGTCGCGCAGTTGCACCACGATGCCGGTGCCGACGCGGTTGACCGATTGGTAACGCACGCCTTCCTCGCGCAGC
>JBKJTK010000502.1:0-9566 GCA_046590875.1 Chiayiivirga sp. | reverse complement strand
GACGCTCGGGGAAGGTTCCGATGACGACATCCGCGCCGGTCTCGCGCTGGGCAGCGATCAACGCCGACAAGGACTCCGGCGCGTGCTGGCCATCGGCATCCAACGATGCGACATGGGTGTAGCCCTCGCGCAATGCGTAACGAAAACCGGTTTGGGTGGCCCCCCAAGCACCGATCTGTTGATTCAATTCAATGACTTGAGCGCCATGCGCCCGAGCGACGGCAACGGTGGCGTCGGTGCTGGCGTCGGAAACGACCAGCCTGCGCGTGCCGACATTTTCGCCCAATCGATCCAACACCTCGCCCAGCGTGGAGGCTTCGTTGAAGGCCGGGATGACGACTAGCAAGGGATGATCCACCCTGGGAGGTAGTGATGACAGCAAGAAGGGTGACCTTTTCTTCGTTGGGCCTGCGTATGTATGTTAGCAGTCGGCTCAAGAGCATCTGGGCCGGCGGCGACGCGGCGCACCACGGGGTGCGTATTTACGTGTCTGGTGCAGCGTGCTAGTGTCCTGCGCACTTCGGCACCGCTGCCGTTCCGGGGATCACTCTTTTCAAGGGTCTAAAACTTATGAACCTTTCCCACAAATTCCTCGCTGGTGCGATCATCGCTCTGCTGCCGATCAGCAGCGTGCTTGCTTGCGGTACGGTCGCCTGGAGCACCACGACTGGCGCCCCGGTAGCCGATGATCCGGATGCCAGTGGCACCACTAATGCACCGGAAGCTGCTTCCGTCAAACGCTATTCCGCCAACTGCGGTTTGGCGCCTGCCAGCGCTGCAGCCAGCCACGTTACCAACAACACGGTGGCCGATGGCGTCTACCGCGCGCGCTGGTACGTGTACACCGGCCTTAGCACCGGTGCACCGCGGATGTTCGAGGCCTTCACCGCGGATTCCGGTGGTGGCACGTCTGTATTCAACGCAACCTACGACCGTGCCGGTGGCGATTTCGACTTCACCGTTGCCGGCACCACGATGCCGTCGATCGTGGTTGCGCCCAATCGTTGGTACTCGGTTGAGGTTTTCCACAACACGGGCTCTGCACTCACGGTCTCGGTCGAGGGCGCGAATTCCGCGGTCGCCGACAGTGCCCCGTTGACGTCCACCAGCGCTGCAGCGGTGGCCGGCACGGTGGAATCGGTTCGGTTGGGCAATGTTAACGGCGCTGCCCTCGGGTTTGCCGCCACGCCGGCGGCAAACAACAACAGCGGCTTTTCGGTCGACGAGTTCGACTCGACCCGCTCGGCGACAACCGCCATCGGTCGTTTGTGCCGTGGTGATGCCAATGGCAATGCGAATGCTGCTATTGGCGACGTTGATCTGAATGCACAAGACGCCGGGGCGATTATTGCCGAACGCTTCAACACTGCGATCTCGCCGGGGCAACCAGATGCCAACGAGGACGGTGTCGTGAACGCACAGGACGCTGGTCTTGTAATCGCTATGCGTTTTGCAAACAAACGCTGCAACTGACGCTAGGAGCCCACAATCATGACTTCCTTTAACAAATCTATTGTTCTGGCATTGGCGCTTAGCGTTGCCAGTCTGTCGGCGTCGGCTGACGATCTCCTTGGTACGGTAGCGCAAGCCAAAAATGGACGGGCTAGCATTGCGTTCGACTTGGTCACCGGCGGTGAAACGACCGTGTTCGAGTTTGTAGTGAATGTGCCGAAGGGCGCTACGAACGTGGATCTGTCCAAGTGTCTGGCTGGGCTGCCGTCGACGACGTCAGGCAAATGTCAGTACAACGAGAAAACCGGTGAGATCATCGCGATCGCTTTCAGCCCGAGCAACACCCGCTTGCCCGAAGGAGTGGTGTCGCTTGGCAGCGTGTCGTTTGGCTCTTTACTAAAAGTGAACGCGGCGGCTACTATTCACGGATTGGCGGTGGGTAACTACCGCGGATTAGATGTGCCGTCGAAAATTCAAATTCAAGATGCTCTTTCGGGGAACTAGAACATGAAGCCACTTCGCCTTCGGGGAACTAAAACATGAAGCCACTTCGCCTTGCTGTCGCCACTGCGCTCTATTTGGGTGCCACCGCGGTTTCCGCAGCGACCCTCTCGATCGCCCCAGCCAATTCAACGGCACTCCCGGGTGCCGGTAACCCCACCAGTCCGACGACGATAACCGTTCAATACGACAACACGGGATACGCTGCTGGAAACGGGGATTCGATAGATGCCGACGTGATTTATGACGCGACGAAACTGTCCGTCACGGTCACAGGGAACTGCAACGGGGGAACACCTGGCGATGTGATCATCGCGGCAGCCGACGGTGCCAGTAACTCCATCGCCAGCGGTCCGGTCTGCACGATGACGTTTACGACGCTAGCGGGGGCTGCGCTCGGCAACGTCATTGCTTTGGACCTGCAGAACGTTAACGTATCGAGCAATGGCGTTACCGATCCGATCCAACCTGTCGTAACGGACGGCACGATTACGATTTCGGCAGCGCCGCCCGCGAACGCGCCGGTGCTCACGTTCGCCCCTCCGGGCGGTACGGTCGTGTCGGGTGGCAGTTTCTCGATCACTCCTTCGGGCGGTCAGGCGGGTGGCAGTGCCACCTACACCTGTACTCCTGCGGGTGGTGTGGTGCTGAGCAACGGTGCCGGCACGATCAACACCGGCGGCGCGGCCGTAACCGTGGGCGCGACTTGTCCAGCGGGTCCTGATGGTTCGGTGGCGTGCACCCACACGGGTTTCACGGGCAGCACGCCTTCGCCGGTCAACTACACCATCGATTGTCCGGCGGCTCCGGCTCCGGTTCTGTCCAGCAACCCGGCCAACGGCAGTACGTTGACCTGTAATGGCACACCCGGTTCGGCCGTCACCACCCAGGCGACGATCCAGAACACCGGCAACGCAAACATGACCGGCGTGGCGTGCACCGTGACCGGAGCGGGTTTTGCACTGACCACGGCGCCTACGCCAATCATCGCCGGCGGTAGCTCGTCCAATGCCGTGGTGACCTGCACGGTTCCGGCCGCGGGCGCTCCGACGGCAACGGGTACGTTGGCTTGCACCACCACGGCTCCGGCCGGTGGCGCGCTCTCGTTCCCGCTGTCTAGCTCGGGTCAGACCGTTCCGACCTTCGTCGCACCGGATATCATCCCGGCTTCGTCGCTGTGGTCGAAGATCGGTCTGATCGGCCTGCTCGCTGCACTGGGCATGCTGATGGTCGGCTTCCGCCGCCAGCCGTAACCGGTCCTGCAAAGTGTCAAACGAAGGGGCGCCTCGGCGCCCCTTCGCTTTTGGAGGGCGAAGCGCCTCGGCGCCCCTTCGCTTTTGGAGGGAGACGCACCTCGGCGCCCTAGTACGAAGGGAGACCCCCGGCTCTGCCGGGGTGGCAGTAAAAGTTTGACCGTTTCTGCAGCAATCACCGATGCCGTTCGCCCTGAGGTATCGAAGGGTGGCTCGAGGATTGCCGCGCCCCGTTCATGCTTCGATTGCCGCAGGTAACTTTATGCTGAGCCTGTCGAAGTATCAGCACGAACGGATGAGAGTACTCAGCGAGTCGCGTGAGAGCGAAGAGCAAGCTAACTTGTAGTGTGGTTCTGATCGGCTGTTGCTTCGTTCAGCCGCTTTGAGCGTCTCGCAATCTAAAGCTCCCGGCCTTGCCGGGGGATACTTACTCCACTTTTGATAGCCGAGGCCTTGCCCCCTCCCGTGCTAGCTCTGGGAAGCGAAGCTCAAGACCCCGGCTTTCGCTTGGGTGACGGCAGGATGTGCTCCTCTTTCGAGGGCGATCTGATTCGGCTCGGCCGTTCGCAGTCCTGGAGGCAACAGTGAGCAGTGCCGTGGCGGGTCGCAAAGACGATCGGCCGATCCTCATTGCCTTGATGGGCCCCACCGCCTCCGGCAAGACGGGTCTCGCGGTCGAGTGGGTACGGCGTCGCGGGGCGGCGATCGTCAGTGTCGATTCCGCCTTGGTGTATCGCGGCATGGACATCGGGACTGCCAAGCCGGATGCGGCGACGCTCGCTGTGGCGCCGCATCGCCTGATCGATCTGCGCGAGCCACATGAACCCTACTCGGCGGCGGAGTTCCGCGACGACGCGCTGACCGCGTTGCGAGAGATCACGCAGCGCGGCCAACTCCCCGTTCTCGTCGGCGGCACCAGTCTCTACCTGCGAGCCTTGCTGCACGGGCTGTCCGAGATGCCGCAGGCCAACGCAGAAATTCGCGCGCAGATCGATGCGGAAGCGACGACGCGCGGCTGGGCCGCGCTGCATGCCGAACTGCAAACTGTCGACCCGATGGCGGGCGCGCGCATCCACCTCTCCGACGCGCAGCGCATCCAGCGTGCGCTCGAAGTGTGGCGCGTCAGCGGCCGTCCAATTTCGGCCTGGCAACAAAGCGCGGCGCGACGTCCGTTCCCGTGGCGCGTGCTCAAACTGGTGCTGGCGCCGCGCGATCGTGCGGTGTTGCACGAGCGCATCGCGCAGCGATTCGATGCCATGTTGCAAGCGGGTTTGATCGACGAAGTGCGTCGTCTGCGCGCCGATCCGCGCCTCCACGCCGACCTGCCCTCAATGCGCGCGGTCGGTTATCGCCAGACTTGGGAATTTCTCGACGGCCGTGGTGACCTGGATGAATTGCGTGCTCGCGGCGTCGCTGCCACGCGGCAACTGGCAAAACGGCAACTGACCTGGCTGCGTGCCCAGTTCGATGCGCGCTGGTTTGATCCGGCATCGCAATCCGCAGAGATAGAGCGCGCGGTCGACGGGTTCCTCGACCCCCCGCGTTGATCTGAAATACACCTTCGCGGTGTACCATGTTCTTGATTTGTCGCCGGACCGCCCCATCTTGGGATCAGCGCCGACGACGCCTCCGGCCACACGCATCCCGGCCGGCATAACAACACATCAGAAGGAGAGAACCATGTCGAAGGGTCAGTCTTTGCAGGATCCATTCCTGAATGCGCTGCGACGCGAACGCGTGCCGGTCTCGATCTATCTCGTCAATGGAATCAAGCTGCAGGGCACGGTCGAGTCTTTCGACCAGTTCGTGGTGCTGTTGCGCAACACCGTCAGCCAGATGGTTTACAAGCACGCGATCTCCACCGTGGTTCCGGCGCGCAATGTGCGTATTGCCCCGATCGCGGGACACGGTGCCGAGGGCGGGCAGGGCGACGATGCGCCGCACACGAACGAAGAGGATTGAACGCTTAAGTGTTTGAACGCTCAAAACGGGGCGAACTCGCCCTTCTGATCCAGCCGCATCCGCCTGGCCAGTTTGATCCGGCGGTGCTGGAGGAATTCTCCGAACTCGCGCGCTCGGCGGGTGCCACCGTGCTCGGCAGTCTCAATGCGCGCATGGAACGACCGAACCCGGCGCTGCTGATCGGCACCGGCAAGGTCGACGAAGTGCGCGACCTGTGCGAGGCTCTCGGTGCCGATCTGGTGCTGGTCAACCACGCGCTGTCGCCGGTGCAGGAACGAAATCTCGAGAAGGCATTGTCGCGTCGCGTGGTCGGCCGCACCGGCCTGATCCTCGACATCTTCGCTCAGCGTGCGCGTTCGCATGAAGGCAAGCTCCAAGTCGAGTTGGCGCAGCTCAAACACATGGCCACCCGCCTGGTGCGGGGCTGGACCCATCTGGACAGCCAACGTGGCGGTGCGATCGGCTTGCGCGGTCCGGGTGAAACCCAACTCGAACTCGACCGTCGTCTGTTGCAGAAACGTGTCGACATTTTGCAGGCGCGCCTGGAGAAAGTGGAAGTGCAGCGCACCCAGATGCGACGTGCCCGCCTGCGCAACGAGATCCCGCGCGTGGCACTGGTCGGTTACACCAATGCCGGCAAGTCGACCCTGTTCAACGCGCTGACGGGCGCCGAGGCTTATGTTGCCGACAAGCTGTTCGCCACTCTCGATCCGACCGTGCGTCGCCTCGAAGGCCTGACCTGCGGGCCGGTGGTGTTGTCCGATACAGTCGGCTTCGTGCGCGATCTGCCGCATGACCTGGTGGCGGCGTTCCGTTCGACGCTTTCCGAGGCGCGCGACGCCGATCTTTTGCTCCATGTCGTGGACGCCTCGGATCCGCTGCGGGACGAGCGCATCGAACAAGTTGATGCGGTGCTGAAAGAGATTGGCGCAGAGGAAATCCCGCAGTTGCTGGTGTTCAACAAGATCGATCGGCTGGAAGGCGCTGAAGCGCGTGTGGATGCCCTGGATGGCGGCGATCGTCCGCGGGTCTGGGTCTCGGCGCGCGACGGCGACGGACTCGCCTTGTTGAACCAGACCATTTCCTCGCGCTTCGAGCGCGAGCGCATCCATCGCTGGGTGCGGCTGCCTTCCATGGCCGGACGGCTGCGTGCGCGACTGTTCGAGGCCGGCGCGGTGGTGAGCGAAAGCATGGATGAAACCGGCTGGGCGCTGGAACTGGACCTGCCGCTGACATTGGCCGAACAGCTCTGTGCCGGCTCGGACGCCGAAGCGACGGCGTTGCGCGGGCAGTTGCTTGCAACGTCCTGACCGTCGCCCCGGCTTTTGCCGGAATGAACAGCGAATTAGAATCCCGATTCCTAGCGGAGCATGTAATGGCCTGGAATGAACCCGGTGGCGGCAAGAAGGATCCCTGGAACAGCGGTGGCGACCAGGGTCCGGATGTCGAAGCGTTTCTCAATAAACTGAAGGCCAACCTCAACCGCGTCTTCGGCGGCGGTGGCAGCGGCGGAAGCAAGCCGCGCGGTGGAAGCGGCAGTGGCACGCCCTCGTTCGGGCTGCTGATCGCGGGCCTGCTGGTCCTGTGGTTCGTGTTCGATTCCTGGACCTTGATCGACGAACGCCAACGCGGCGTGGTGCTGCGCTTCGGCAAGTACGAGCGCCTGATGACACCCGGCCCGAACTTCAAGTGGCCACGTCCGGTCGAGAGCGTCGTCAAGGTCGATGCGACCCAGGTCAGCAACGTCTCCGATCAGGTTCGTATGCTGACCAAGGACGAAAACATCGTGTTGGTCGATTTCAACGTGCAATACCAGGTTTCGGATCCCAAACAGTTCCTGTTCGGTACCCGCGATCCGGATGAGACGCTGAAACAGGCTGCGGAGAGCGCAGTGCGCGAAGTCATGGGCAACAGCGAGATGGACATGATTCTGTCCGGTCAGCGTGCAGAACTCGCTCAGCGGGCGCGTGAGCGCTTGCAATCCGCGCTCGACCAGTACGGCACCGGCCTCACCGTGAGCGAATTCAACCTGCAGAACGCGCGCCCGCCTCAGGAAGTGAAGGACGCGTTCGACGACGCCATCATCGCGCGCGAAGACAAGCAGCGCATCGAGAACGAGGCTGAAGCCTACGCCAGCAAGCAGGTGCCCGAAGCAAAGGGCGATGCGGCGCGCGTCAAGGCGGAATCGGAAGGCTACAGGGCCGCCGCGATCGCGCGCGCCGAAGGCGATGCGGCACGCTTTACTTTGCTGGTCGACGAATACAAGAAGGCACCGGCGTTGACGCGTAAGCGCCTGTACCTGGAAACCATGCAGGGCGTGCTGGCAGAGAACCGCAAGGTCGTGGTGTCGGATCGCAACGGCAACAACATCCTGTATCTGCCGGTCGAGAAGGGCGGTGCCGATTCGCCTTCGGCGGCGCGTGCCGCGAGTGATTTTGTCGAGCGCATGGCGCCCGTCACCAGCACCGCAGTCACCCGCGAACCTGCACGAGACCCGCGTGATGCACGGCGCAGCGCGCGCGAAGGAGATGGCCAGTGAAGAACATCGTGCTCATCGTCGTTCTCGCCGCGGTGCTGCTGGGTGCCAACTCGGTATACGTGGTGAGGGAATCGCAGGTCGGCGTGCTGTTCCAGCTCGGCCGCATCGTTCGCACCGATATCCAGCCCGGCATCCACGTCAAGCTGCCGATGATCCAGGACGTGCGCGTCTTCGATCGTCGCATCCTTACCCTGGACGCGCAGCCGGAACGCTATCTCACCTCGGAACGGAAAGACGTCAACGTCGACTTCTTCGCGAAGTGGAAGATCAAGGACGTGAGTCTCTACTACACCACCACCTCAGGCGACGAGCTGCAGGCCACCCAGCGCCTGAGCCCGATCCTGAAGGAAGCGCTGCGCAACGAGGTCACCCAGCGCACCCTGCGCGAAACGGTATCGGATGCGCGCAGTTCGATGACCGAAGCGTTGGTGAAGAACTCCAACGAGGCCGCGCAGACGCTCGGTATCGAGATCATCGACGTGCGGATCAAGCGCATCGACCTGCCCGAGGAAGTGTCCGAGTCGGTCTACAACCGCATGCGGGCCGAACGCGCGCGGGTGGCTACCAAGTTGCGTTCGCAGGGCTTCGAGGCGTCGGAAGCGATCAAGGCCAACGCCAATCGCGAGCGCCAGGTGATTCTGGCCGAAGCCGAGCGCGACGCACAGCGCCTGCGCGGCGAAGGCGATGCACTGGCGGCGGCAACCTACGCCAAGGCCTATGGAAGCGATCCGGAATTCTACGGTTTCCATCGCAGTCTGGAAGCCTATCGCCGTGCCTTCGCCGCCGGCGACGGGGTGCTGGTGCTGGACCCTGATTCGGAGTTCTTCCGCTACTTCGAAGGTGCCGACCGCGCTGAGTAAGCCATGTCGACCGACCTGCTGGCGGCGTTGTGTCTGGTGTTGGTGATAGAAGGCTTGTTCCTGTTCGGCATTCCCGGCCTGTGGAAGCGCCTGGCCGAACAAATGCAAGCGCTGCCGGAGCGCAATTTGCGCATTACCGGGGGCGTGATGGCCGGGCTGGGGCTGATCCTGCTTCAGTTCGTGCGTTGAGGTGATGCAGGACTTTTTACGGCCTGAATAATCTTAATTGTCATCCCAGCTTTCGCTGGAATGGCGAGCAGAGTCAGACCTTCCTTTAGCCAAGGGTTCAGGCGCTTGGCCGCAGACTGCCGCCGCATAACCCTCAGGAGCACCTTGATGATTCGCCTTCTGGCTTTGTTCGCCATGGCCGCTGCACTGTCGATGCCGACGCTGGCATCGGCGGATGCGTCGCGTACTGTCCTCGATGGGTTCAGTGCCGGCCTGAAAGGCCTCGATGGCCGCTTCACCCAGCGAGTATTTGATGCCGACGGCCAACTCAGCGAAGAGACCAAGGGCCGGGTCGCGTTGTCGGCGCCGCGCCAGTTCCGCTGGGAGTACGAGCCGCCGTTCCCACAACTCATTATTGCCGACGGCGATCATGTCTGGATCTATGACCCGGACCTGGAGCAGGCCCAGGTCCGCAAGCAAAGTCATGAAGAACAGCAGAGTCCGCTCGCGGCGCTGATCGATCCGGCGGAACTCGAGCGGCAGTTCACCGTGTCCAGCGGCCCCAATAAGGATGGTTTGCAATGGGTCGTGCTGACGCCGAAGGACGACGAGGCCCAAATCGAGTCCGCCCGCCTCGGGTTTGCCGGGAAGGAACTGAGCCGCATGACGATGTCCGATGTGCTCGGCCAGCGTACCGAAATCGTGTTTGAAGCTTGGCAGCGCAATCCTGCGTTTGCCGTCGGCACGTTCGCATTCACGCCGCCTCCCGGCGTTGACGTGGTCGGTGAGAAGGTGGAAAGCGCCGAGGTCTATCGCGTTCGCGACTGATAC
>JBKJTK010000112.1:0-7278 GCA_046590875.1 Chiayiivirga sp. | reverse complement strand
AGGTGATCGTGGCGCTGCCGGTGCAGCTTCGGTTCGCGCATTTCGCCACCTTGAGAGAGCGCGCCGTGCCGTCGTAGTAGCTGATCACCGGCAAACCGTCTCCGCCGATGGCGATGCAACTGTATTCGCCCGTGAGGTTCGAGGGATCGTTCACCCTGGTGATCGTGCTTACACCCGGCAACTCGCTGCAAAGCACGCTTCCGTCAGTGTTGATCCCGCGCAGGTAGGTACCCAGCACACAGGTGCCGGCGACGCGCTGCTGCACCTGCGCCGTGTTGATTTGCGTGGAACCCACCGCGCCCGCGGCAATCTGCGCCGCGCCGACGCCGCCGTTGGCGATGCCGAGCGTCCCATTGGTGGTGATGGGGCCACCAGTCAGACCTGTGCCCGAGGCAATGCTGGTGACCGTGCCTCCGCCGCCGCCGTCGTCTACACCGTCGGCGAATCCTGTCGGAACGCCGGTGAGCCCGCTCCAAGGCGCTGCCGCCGCGACGTTGGATCGCAGCGCTTCGGGCGTGGGGCGGATCAACTGGCGCGGCGCGAGGGTGGTGTAGGTGCCGGTGCTGGCAGCGGGGCGCACGCGGAGTTCGAGGTAGCGATCCTGTCCGCTGAACGCGCCGCTGCCGAAGTCCAGCGCGACGCTGAACAGGCCTGCATCCACCGGCACGTCGCCGGCATCGGCGGCGCAACCCAGCGGGATCGGGTTGGACGACGTGTCGAACAGGCAAAACTGCAGGTCATATAGCCCGTTGGCAGGCTGCCCGCTGTCCTTCAGCTGACCTTGATAGGTGAACGCGGTTCCGAGCGGTGCCGCTGCCGCCGGCGGGGCCAAGCACAGCGCTATCGCGAGAGCCCGAAGTCGGCGAGAGGTCATAGAGTTTTCCTGTGGGTGATAGCAGATGGTTACCCCATTCGGGGTAAGCGATGACGTCGAGCTTAGCGGCAAGCGCCGCAGGATCGAGATTCCGGGCTCGGCACGACGGCGGCGGCCCACGTGTGCGGCCGGGCACCGCCCGGCTTCCCGCCCGCTAAACTACGTCCCGCCGCTCCTGACGCCGACGCCGATCCGCTTGCAATGAAACTCGCGCACCCCTTCATCCAGTTGCCCCTGTTGTTCGATGCGCCGCGCCTGGCGGCGGAGGTCGCGGCGTTGGGCGAGTCGGTGTGGATGCCGCATCCGCAAGGGTTCCCCGGCAACTCGATGCTGCCGCTGGTGGCGGTGAATGGGGAGCCGGCGAACGAAAGTTTTTCCGGCGCGATGCAGGCGACACCCCTTCTGGCGCGTTGCCCCACCCTGACGCAGACGATTGCGGCGCTGGGCGTGACCGCCGGGCGTTCGCGTCTGATGCGTTTGTCGGGACACGCCGAGGTCACCCGTCACGCCGACCAAGGTTACTACTGGCTGGATCGCGTGCGGGTGCACGTGCCGCTGGTGACGCAGCCGACGGTACGTTTCGAGTGCGGCGATGCGCAGGTCAACATGGCCGCGGGGGAATGCTGGATCTTCGACACCTGGCGCCAGCATCGCGTGCTCAACGATGCCGAGGAATCGCGCATCCATCTCGTGGTCGACACCGTGGGTGGCGAGCGGTTCTGGAGCATGGTTGCAGCCGGACGTAGTCACGATCACAAGCCGCTGTCGGAGCGCTGGTCGCCGCGGCAGGTGCTTCCGCAGCAAGACGCGACGCCAGACCTGGTGCTGGAAAGCGTCAACGTGCCCAAGGTGATGTCACCGTGGGAGCTGTCGGCGCGGATCGGTTTTCTTCTCGCGGAAGCGCAACCGCATCCGGGCCTGGCGCAGGTGCAACAGGCAGCCGGGCGCCTAAGAAATCAGTGGTATCCGTTATGGGCCGCGCACGGCGAGCGCGAGTCCGGCTGGCCGGCGTATCGCGCCGCGATCGACGAGTTCATGCAGGAGATGCGCCGCGTCGGCGGCCAGATCATCCTGAAAAACGAAATGCTCTTCGCTGGTTCGATGCTGGCGCAAGTGGGCAAGATAGCCGTGGTGCTGCAAAGCGCGGCGGCTGATGCGATTCGCGCGCCCGATGAAGCGCGGGTGGTGGCGCCTGCGGCCACGACGCTGACGAAGCCGGTCGCACCGAACGCGGCTACGCCAACCGATGCGCAGTTCGACCGTCCGATCTTCGTGGTGTCCTCGCCGCGTTCGGGCTCCACGATGTTGTTCGAGGCGCTGGCGCAGGCGCGCGGCGTGTTCACCATCGGTGGTGAGAGTCATACCCTCATCGAAGGCATGCCCGAACTCAGTCCCGTCACCAATGGCCTGGGTTCGAACCGGCTCACCTCGATGTCGGCCACCGCGGCGGTCGCGAATACTTTGCGCGAGCGTTTCCGCGCCGCGCTGGTGGATCGCGACGGACAGCGTCCGCCCCCCGGCCGCGTTCGGATGCTGGAGAAGACGCCAAAGAATTCACTGCGCGTACCGTTCCTCGCACAAGTGTTTTCCGAGGCGCAGTTCGTCTATCTGTATCGCGATGCGTGCGAAACCATGGGCAGCATGATCGATGCCTGGAATTCCGGGCGCTTCCGAACTTACCCCGGCCTGCCGGGCTGGCTCGAACCGGCGTGGTCGCTGTTGTTGATTCCCGGATGGCCGAGCTTGATCGGCAAATCGCTGGGTGAAGTCGTGGCCACGCAATGGGAAACCGCCACCCGATTGCTGCTCGACGATCTCGAAGGATTGCCCGCGGGACGCGTGCAAACGGTGCGCTACGACGAGTTGCACGCCGCGCCGGAACCTTCGTTGCAACGATTGAGTGCTGCGCTGGGATTGGAGCGGGATCGACCGCTTGATGGCAGCCTGCCGCTGTCGCGCTACACCCTGAGTGCGCCGGCGCCGGACAAATGGCGCCGTCACGCGGCCGCGATCGAGCCGCAGTTACCGCGCCTGCGCGTCACGATGGAGCGCGCAGACGCGTTTACGCGCCGCTGAGCACGCCGGCCTCGCTAACTCCCTGATGCCATCTGCTTCGCCGCCGCGTCCGCGCGGCGCGCCATTTCCTTCGGGCCGACATCCTCGACGTGGGTGCCCACACTCCACTGATGACCATAGGGATCTTTGATCTTGCCGTAACGATCGCCCCAGAACTGGTTGGTGATCGGAAACTCGATGCTGCAGCCGGCCGCGACGGCACGCGCCACGAAGGCATCGACATCCTTGGTGTAGATCATCACGTGGGCACCACTGCCGCCAAGTAGCAGCGGCGACTTCGCGCCCCAGGCCGGATTCTCCTCGCTCAACATCAGCATCGAATCCCCGATCTGGATTTCGGCATGCATCACGCTGCCGTCGGGCATCGACATGCGCACTTTTTCCCTCGCGCTAAAGGCCTTCGCGTAGAAGTCCAGCGCCGCGACCGCGTCGCGCACAACCAGGTAGGGCGTCAGGCTGCGATAGCCCTTGGGAATCGCCAGGACCTTGCGTTTGGCCTTCGCTGCGGGTCGTGCCGGTTGCTTAGCAGTCTTACTTGCCGGTTTCTTCACCGTGCCGGCTTTCGTCTTCGTCGTCTTTGCTTTGGACTTGATCGTTGCCATGGCTCACCTCCGGGAGTGCGCGCGATTCAGGGACCCGAATTCTAGACCCGTGTTCCTGCGCCGGGGTGTCGGAAGGCCGTACGCCGGCAACGGCTCGGCTGATCCGTGTTGGGCCCGCCGCGTCTATGTCCTCTCGCCGCGCAGATTTGCGTGTTGCATCCAGTAGCGCCGTCAACCTGCCTGGAGACTTCGATGAACTCACGTCGCTTGATGCTTGCCATCCTGGTGGCCAACGCCAAAGATGGCGTGGGCTGGATCGAGCGCGGCGTCTTTGTCGTGACCAAGACCGCCGGCGTCTGGGACTACGATGGCACGCGCTTCACCGTCAGCTATCCCGCGGAGTGAGTGACGCGCTACATTCGGCATCACCTAACCGGGAGCTACCATGTCACGCACGCCACTGTTCGCGATCCTGCGCCGTGCGGCGCTTGTCGCACGTCATTCCCTGCACAGCGACGAGCCGCTGGATGAACTGGGCGAACGCTTCGCGGCGTTGCGCCTCGATGCCTCACGGCGACGGTTCCTGCGTGGCGTCGGCAGCAGCGCGGCCGCGTTGGCGCTGACGGCGTGTGCCGGCCGCGTAGCGCGGGGGCCATCGGACACCGAGGATGAAGTGATCGTGGTCGGCGCCGGCATCGCCGGATTGACCGCTGCGTGGCGCCTGCGGCAAGCCGGTGTACGAGTCCGTGTGATCGAGGCCAACAGCCGCGTCGGCGGCCGCATGTTCAGCTTGCGGGATCATTTCTCCGCTGGCCAGGTGATCGAGCTCGGCGGCGAATTGATCGACAGCGATCATGTGCGCATTCGTGCCTTGGCGCAGGAACTTGGTATCGCACTCGACGATCTGCTGTCGGACGATCCGTCGTTGCAAGGGGATGTCTGGTACGCCGAAGGCCGCAGCTATTCCGAAGCCGAACTGGTGCGGGCCTTCGTGCCATTGGCGGCGGCGATCGAACGCGATCTCGCCACGCTGGGCGAAGGCGACATCCTGTGGAATGCGCCGGAGAACGCGCAAACGCTGGACGCGATGTCGATTACCCAGTGGTTCGATCGCGAAGGCGTAAGCGGCTGGCTAAGAACCTTGATCGAAGTCGCCTACAGCACCGAGATGGGCCTGGAATGCGACCAGCAGTCGGCGTTGAACTTCCTCACCTTCATCGGCACGGAGCCAGAGCACTTCCAGATTTTCGGCGCCAGCGACGAGCGCTACCACGTGCGCGGCGGAAACGATCTGATCGTGCAGGCGCTGGGTGCGAAGCTGGCGGACGTGATCGATACCGGCACCGTGCTGGAAGCGCTACGTCAGGAGGCCGACGGACGCTACGTGCTGTCGCTCAAGCGCGGCGCGGGTGCGCAGGAGCGGCGCGCGCGCCAGGTCTTGCTTGCGATCCCGTTCACCACGCTGCGTCAGGTCAAGCTCGATCTTGAATTGCCGCCGCAGAAGCGGCGGGCGATCGAAGGCCTGCGTTACGGCACCAATGCCAAACTGATGATCGGCTTCAACGAACGCGTCTGGCGCACACGCCACCGGCGCAACGGCAGTGTGTTCAGCGATCTGCCGTTCCAGACGACGTGGGATACCACGCGCCTGCAACCCGGCAGCGGTGGCGTGCTCACCAATTTCACCGGCGGCCGCCACGGGCTGGAACTGGGTGAAGGCACGGCGAAATTCCAGGCCGATGCGGCGGCAATCCAACTCGACGCGATCTTCCCCGGCATCGCCGCCGCGCGTGACGGCGCGCGCGAAGTGCGCATGCACTGGCCCACGCAACCCTGGGCGCAAGGTAGCTACGCCTGCCTGACGCCGGGCGATTGGACCGGACTCCGCGGTGCGACGGGGGAAACAGTAGGGCAGTTGTACTTCGCCGGCGAGCATTGCGCACTCGATACGCAAGGCTTTATGGAAGGCGGCTGCGAGTCGGGTGAAGCGGCAGCAAAACAGATTCTGGCGGCGCGCGGACTCGCGCTCGGACCCACGCGTCTGCGGCGCTTCGCCTGATCGCCGCGGGCCGATGGCCCGTGCTGGAAAAAGTGTCCGAGCCGTTCGTGCTGATCCTTCGACAGGCTCAAGACGGGGTACGCCTTCGGTGTAACGAAGGCGCTCCTCGCGCTGGCAGTTTGAGGGAGGCCTTCGATACCTCAGGCCGAACGGAATTTTTGAGACTCGCAAAGCCCTTGAGTTCATGGGCAACACCCGGCGCGCGGGCGTGCAGTTGTCTCAGTGCGAACGGACTCTCTAGAGAGGTTCTATAGTCGCGGTCCGCTCCCGCAAGACACCCACCCATGCCGGCCTCGAATTGCGACGCACTGATCATCGGCGGCGGTCATAACGGTCTCGTCTGCGCGGCGTATCTCGCCGCGGCCGGATGGAAAGTCAGGGTGCTGGAGCGCCGCAGTGTGCTCGGCGGTGCAGCGGTAACCGAGGAATTCCATCCCGGCTTTCGCAATTCGACCGCGAGCTACACGGTCTCGTTGCTCAATCCGCGCGTGATCCGCGATCTGAAACTCGCCGAGCATGGATTGCGCGTGGTCGAGCGGCCTTACTCGAACTTCCTGCCGCTGCCGGACGGGCGCGCGTTCCGTCTCGGCGGCGAAGCGGGCGCAGCCGATCTGGCGCGGTACTCTCCGCGAGACGCCGAGCGTCTGCCTCAGTATTACGCCATGCTCGACCGCGTCGTTGCGGTATTGCGGGTACTGATGACGCAGACGCCGCCGAACGTCAGTGATCGCTTCGTGCTGGCCGACTGGCTGGGCTCCATTCAAGTCGCGAAACAGTTGAAACGACTGGACCTGCGCGGGCGCCGCGACCTGCTGGATCTGTTCACCAAATCCGCCGGCGAATTGCTCGATCACTGGTTCGAGTCAGAGCCGCTTAAAGCGGCACTCGGCTGGGATTCGGTGGTCGGCAATTTCGCCAGCCCCTACACGCCGGGCAGCGCCTATGTGCTGCTGCATCACGTGTTCGGCGAGGTCAACGGCAAGTCCGGCACCTGGGGCCACGCGATCGGTGGCATGGGCGCGATCACGCAGGCGATGGCGAAGGAATGTCGCGCGCGCGGTGTCGAGTTGATCACCGAAGCCGCAGTCGCGCGCGTGCTGACGCGGGAGGGCAAGGCGATCGGCGTCGCGTTGGACGATGGCCGTGAAATGTACGCGCGCTGCGTCGTCTCCAATCTCAATCCGAAATTGCTGTATCAGAAACTGGTCGCGCCGCAGGATCTCGACGAGGACACCCGCGAACGCATCGCACGCTACCGCTGTGGCTCGGCCACGTTCCGCATGAATGTGGCGCTGAGCGAGTTGCCGGACTTCATCGCCGCGCCGGGGACCACGCTGCAACCACACCACCAGAGCGGCATCCTCATCGGCCACAGCCTCAAGTATTTCGAGCAAGCCTACTTCGATGCGAAGTCCAAGGAGCACAACGCGGGCTGGGCGCGCGCGCCGATCGTGGAGTTGGTGATCTCGTCCACGCTCGACGATACGCTGGCGCCGAAGGGACAACACGTCGCGAGCCTGTTCTGCCAGCACGTGCACCCGGACGTCGACGGCGGCTGGGGCGCGCATCGCGACACGGTCGCGAATCTGATGCTCGCCACCGTCGACCGCGTTGCGCCGAACTTCAAACGCAGCGTGCTCGGCTATAAGGCACTCTCGCCGCTCGATTTGGAACGCGAGTTCGGCTTGATCGGCGGGGACATATTCCACGGCTCCCTTGGCCTCGAC
>JBKJTK010000102.1:0-13289 GCA_046590875.1 Chiayiivirga sp. | reverse complement strand
CAGCAACCGACAACCGTCCGCTTCGATCGCGCGTGCGGTCAGGCGCGCGTGATTGATGCAGCCCAGGCGCAGCCCGACCACGAGGATCACGGGGAGATCGAGCGCATGCACCAACGCAGATTGATCGAGTGCGGGCGACAAGGGGGCGGCCCACCCACCCACGCCTTCCACCACTCGCGTCGCCGCGAACATCGCGAGGCGCGAATAAGCTTCGCATAGCGGTGCGAGCTCGATGGATGTGCCTTGCGCCGCGGCAGCGATTTCCGGCGCGGTCGGTTCCGCCAGCGCGACCGGATTCACCAGCGCATACGGCGGCACCGGATCGCTCGCGGCCAAGAGCGCCAGGGCATCGTCGTTTCGCCATTCGCCGTCGACGCGTTCGCAGCCGCTCGCCACCGGCTTCATCCCGACGGCGTTGCGGCCGCGCGCGCGAAACGCGCGCAACAGCGCGACGCTCGCGACGGTCTTGCCGATGCCGGTGTCGGTGCCGGTGACGTATACGGAGAGCATCAGAGCGGGCCCGGGCCCAGCCGCGCGCGCATGCGTCGTTCGAACACGCTGGTCACGACTCCGGTGAGGTTCATCATGAAATACATCATCCCCGGCAGACCCGCCATCCAGAACGGCGTCCGCGCCGGCATCAGCAGCGCGGCCAGTATCGAGCACGCGGCGACCACCATGGCCCAGCCCCAGGCCGCGACATAGCCTGCGGTGGCAATAGCCTCGTCTTGCGAGAGTCCGATCACGGTGCGCTGCCGCCAGGCGTGCGCATAGAGCGCCATCATGCAGGCCGACAGGGTCGCAAACGCGACGCCGTAGATGACGAACATGTCGGTGATATCGCCGAAGCTCGAAATCGTCACCTGCCACGGAATCCAGCCGTTGGTGATCCACGAGAAGAAGGTGCCGAACAGGATCTTCAGCGGATAGACATAGACCAGCGCCAGGAACACCAGCAGCAGGCTCAACACCATGCTGCGGGTATCGTCCAGGCCGTAGCGCCGGCTCCAGGTGACGTGCGCCTGCCAGAACATCGCGATCTGCAGGAAACTGACAGCGAACGCCGGCACGCCCTTGAGCGCCGCGATCAGCTCCGGGATGCTCTTGGGGATGCTGTCGAGCGAGATCACCAGCAAGGTGACGGCGAACGCGAACGCGGCATCGACGAAGGATTCCAGCCGCGTGACCTGTGCCCCGCGCTCAACAAAGCCGCCGGGTAGACGGCGTGGTTGGGTGGGGGTGGTTGCAGTACTCACACAGGCGAGCGTAGCAAAGCGTGACGACTGGCTGCTGCAACGTTGTGTTTCTGGGCGCGTACCCAGGCCCGACGGGGGGGGCCTGCTAGACTGCGCGCCTCGCCGCCGGACGCTTTCGCACCGGTCGCGCCCGAGAATCGTGGAGCACAACGTGCACGCTGTCGCCGCCGCCCTTGCCGGAAGCAAACCCGAGCAGTACGACCAGCTTGAGCTGCAGGCGCGTGCGCTGATGCAGGGCGAGCGCGATTGCATCGCCAATGCGGCGAACCTGTCGGCGTTGGTCTATCACGCGCTGCCGGATCTGAACTGGGTCGGCTTCTATTTTTTCGACGGTCACGAACTCGTGGTCGGACCGTTCCAGGGACAGCCGGCCTGTGTGCGCATCGCGCTCGGACGCGGTGTCTGCGGCACCGCCGCGGTGACGCGCGAAACCCAGGTGGTGGCGGATGTGGACGCGTTCCCCGGTCATATTCCCTGCGATTCGGCTTCGCGTTCGGAGTTGGTCGTTCCACTCTTCCGGGGGGAGCTTTTGATCGGCGTGTTCGATCTCGACAGTCCGGTGCTGGCGCGCTTCGACGCCGAGGATCGACGCGGTCTCGAAACGCTGGCGCAGATTTTTCTGGAGACGCTGGCATGAGCAGCAACGACAAGCTGAAGAACGTCGGCCCAAAATCCGCCGCGTGGCTGCGTCAGGTCGGAGTGCGCACCCAGGCCGATCTCGAAACACTGGGTTCGGTTGCGGCCTTCATCAAGGTCAAGCGCGCCGGCTTCCGGCCCAGCCTTAATCTGCTGTATGCGCTGGAAGGTGCCCTGCTGGGTTGCCATTGGCAACAGGTGCCGGAGGCGCGCCGCAGCGAAATGCTGCTTGCCGCGGAGGCCGCCTCTGCGCTGTTGCCGTTGCCCAAGCACAAGCGCGTGGTGGCGGGCGGCGAAGTGCGCGATGTCACGCCGGTGGCGGAAGGCGGCGATGGCGATGAAGCCTCGGCGGAGATGAGTTTCGGATTCGACGATCCCGTGGCCGAATCCTCCGGTAGCGAAGAACCATGATCGAGCGTGATGCGCCCTAGAGCACGCGCACCCATGGGCGTCTGCCGGGGTCGGCAGGCACTGGTCGGGGTGTTGTTATGGATCGCGCTGGCGATGCCGGCAGCGGCCGCCGTCAGCTACGGTCAGGACAGCGGCTTGCCGAGCCAGATCGTGGAAGCGCTGGCCCTGGACGAGCGCGGCTTCCTCTGGGTCGGCACGCAAGACGGCTTGGCGCGTTTCGACAGCCATCGCTTCCTGCCGGTCGATCTGGCTTACGGTCAAGCGGTGGTGGACCCCAAGGTCGCGCGATTGCTCGCTGTCGCGGGCGCGGTGTACGTCGCGACGCCGCGGCGATTGCATCGCTACGACCAGCGCGCCGAAACCCTGTCGCCGGTGCTTGCAGACGGCGAGGAACTCGGCGGCGTGATCGATCTGGCCGCCGATGCCGACGGCACTATCCATGCCGTCACCCAGGGCGGTCAGCTCTATCGTTGGCGCGATGCGGGCGCGGCTTCGGCGCCCGGGCGCGTCATGCTGGAGACCGCGGCGCCTTTGCCGCGCGTCGTCACCCTCGGTCTGGGACGCGAGGCGCTCTGGCTCGGCACCACGCGCGGCGTATATCGCGTCGATCGCACCAGTTTGAAGACGGAATATTTGCGCCTCGATCTGCCGGAAATCCAGCACGGCGCGGTGCACGTCTCGGCCGTGACCGAAGACGCCGAGGGCGAGCTCTGGATCGGATTCTGGAACGACGGCCTGGCGCGCTATCGTCCGCAGGATGGACGCCTGCGGCGCCTGTTGCCCGGCACCCCCGAAGCCGGCGCGCTGCGGTCCACCAGCATCTACCGCTTCCTGCACGAGCCCGGCGGGATGGTGATCGCGACCAATCGCGGCCTCGTGGTCTACCGGCGCGACTGCGACTGCCTGCACGGCCTGAATCATCCGGACTGGGACGAGGTCGAAGGCAGCGGCATCATCGCCTCCGATGTCGTGGCCGAGCCCGGCGGTGCGGTCTGGGCCGGGGTCTGGGGCACGGGTCTGGTGCGCTTCTCGGCCAGCGACCGTGTCTTCGAGCGCCAGGTGCGGGTAGATGGCCGCCGCGACGCGCTGGCGCACCCCTTGATCACCGCGCTGCATGCCGACGCGGACGGCCGCTTGTGGATAGGCTCCTACGGCGGCGGCATCCAGTGGGTCGACGCCGCGGCTCGGCACCAAGGCGAATTCTGGCCGCTGAGTTCGCTGCCCTGGGGCGAGCGTCGGGTGGAATCCCGCTTCATCTGGTCGATGGAGTTCATGCGCGACGAACTGTTGGTCGGTACCGGACATGGCTTGCTGGCCTGGTCGATGCGCGAGCAGCGCATGCGCGATATCGCTCCCGAGCTGGCCTCGGTTCGCAGCAGCCTTGACCTCGGCGACGGCACGCATCTGATCGGTACCGTGTTCGGCGTGCATCGCGAACGCGACGGAGTATTGGAGCCGGTGCCGTTGGCGGTCGAATCCGATCTCGGACCGCCGGCGCAAGCGGCCTGGTCGCTCGCGTCGTGGCAAGACGAGATCTGGGTCGGCAGCGCGCGCGGTCTGTGGCGACTGGATCGCGCGCTCGCGGTGCGCGCGCATCACGATGTCGGCCCTGCTGACACGCAACTGCCGGGTCCGGTGGTGTGGACGCAGAAGACCGACGCGCAGGGTCGGCACTGGCTCGGCACCTCGGGCGGCCTGGTGGAAGTGCGCCGCGAGCACGACGGGACGCGCTTCGTGCGGCACGCGCGTGCCGAAGGCACCGGCAGCCAGAGTGTGGGCAGCATCGAGTTTGATAGGTCGGGCCAACTCTGGCTGGGCACGCCGCGGGGTTTGGTCCGATATCGACCGGCCACCGGCGAGCGTCGTCTGTTCGATGCCAGCGACGGGCTCATCAGCGATCAGCTCAACACCAATGCCAGCACCAACGATGGTCAGCGCCTGTACTTCGGTGGCGTCGATGGCCTCATTGCCTTCGATCCACTGGCCATTGTCGAGTCCGAGACCGCCCTGAATCCGCAAGTGGTGCAGCTGCGCCTGGGCCAGGGCGCCTGGCAGCCGCCGAGCGCGCTGACCTTGGCGCACGACCATCCCAGCCTGCACGTGGAACTCTCGGCCCATCATTTCGAGCATCCCGAACAGGTCCGCTACGCCTATCGTTGGAGTCCGGGCGAGGCCGGCTTCACCGAGCTGGGCGATGCGCGCAGTGCCGTGTTCTCGCGACTTCCCAGCGGTAAGCAGCGGCTGGAATTGCGCGCCAGTTTGCTGCAGTTCCCGGACTCGGCCGTGGTCACGTCGGCCTTGGACGTCACCGTGCTGCCCGCCTGGTACGAAACCTGGTGGGGCCGCAGCACTCTGGTACTCGCCTTGGTCGCACTGGGTTATGCCGCGGTCTATTGGCGCTCGCGCCAGGTCCGACAGCAAGCCCTGGGTCTGGCGCGCGAGGTTCGGGAACGCACCCAGGAACTCAGCGCGGCCAAGGATGCGCTGGAACTGGCAAATGTTCGGCTGCAACGGCAGGCGTCGACCGACCCGCTGACCGGTCTGGACAATCGCCGGCGTTTGTTCGACGTCGCCGCGCAGTGGCAACGGGAAGGACGCGCCCTGGCGGTGATCCTGATCGACCTCGATTATTTCAAGCGCATCAACGACGAGCACGGACATCAAACCGGCGACACGGTGCTGGCCGATTTTGCCGACGCGATGCGCGCCACGTTTGGCGACAACGGCAGTTGCTCGCGCTATGGCGGCGAGGAGTTCCTCGCGCTCGTCGACGAGAGTCAGGGATCGTCGTTGACTATCCTGGCCGAACAACTGCTGGAACGGGTCCGCGCGCGCCGCGTCGAGGGTGCCAACGGCGCAGCGGTCGGCTACACCGCCAGTATCGGAATTGCTCGCGGTCTGCCGGGCGAGAACTTCGAATCACTGATCCGGCGCGCCGATCAAGCCCTCTATCGCGCCAAGGAAACCGGGCGCGATCACTTCGTGCTGGCGTAAGGCCGGCGCGACACGGCGGAACGACTCCATGCCCACATCACCTATGAAACCGCAAACTGAACTCGCCGACACCGACTTGCTGCAACGCCTGCGCGCTGCCGCTGATTTGCTCGAAGCCGTGGCGGCCGATTTCAGTGTGCTCGACGCTCTGCCCGAGGCCGACAGCAAGCGGTTGAAGCAGGCGGTGAGCCGCTTCCATCAGCCGGATGCCATTGCGCATCGACACCAACGTCGATTGCAGAAACGCGAGCGCAACGCAGAAAAAATCCGCCGCGACGATGTGGTGCTCAATGCCACCGGCATCCGCGCCCTGCGCCGCAAGCCGGTGTTCACCACGCCGAACTATTTCGCACCCGAAGGCTTCGTGGCACGCGACAGCGAAGCCGAGGAGGCGGAGCGGCGCGAATCGGTCGAACCGCAGCACTGCTACGTCTGCAAACAGAAATACTCGACCATCCATCATTTCTACGACCAGCTCTGCCCGGCCTGCGCCGAGTTCAACCTCGCCAAGCGTACCGAGACTGCCGACCTGCGCGGCCGCGTTGCGTTGTTGACCGGCGGGCGGGTGAAGATCGGCTACCAGGCCGGACTCAAGCTGCTGCGCGCGGGTGCACAACTCATCGTCACCACGCGCTTCCCGCGCGATTCGGCCGCCCGTTACGCGCAGGAGCCCGATTTCGATACGTGGGGCCATCGGCTGGAGATCTTCGGCCTGGATCTGCGCCACACGCCTTCGGTGGAAGCGTTTTGCCAGGTATTGATCGCCTCGCGTCCGCGGCTGGATTTCATCGTCAACAATGCCTGCCAGACCGTGCGCCGTCCGCCGGAGTTCTACGCCCACATGATGGCGGGCGAAACCGCAGCACTTCGCGACATGCCTGATGCCGTGCGCAGTTTGCTCGGCAACTACGAAGGCTTGCGCGCGGCCGACCTGCTGCCCGAAAGCAATACGCTGGCGAGCCGTGCTGCGCGCGAGCACTCGCATGTGCCCGGCCTGACCCACGCCGCCGAACTATCGCAGCTCCCATTGCTGGCGGACGAATTGCTCGGACAGAAACACCTGTTCCCGGAAGGACGGCTCGACCAGGACCTGCAACAGATCGACCTGCGTGGGCGCAACTCCTGGCGTCTGCTGATGGCCGAAGTGCCGGCGGTGGAATTGCTGGAGGTGCAATTGGTGAATGCCGTTGCACCTTTCATCATCAACGCGCGACTCAAGGCGCTGATGCTGAAAACCCCGGAGCGCGACAAGCACATCGTCAACGTCTCGGCGGTCGAAGGCCAGTTCTATCGCAACTTCAAGACCACGCGACACCCGCACACCAACATGGCCAAGGCCGCGCTCAACATGATGACGCGCACCGCGGCCACCGATTACCACGGAGACGGCATCCACATGAACAGCGTCGACACCGGTTGGGTGACCGACGAAGATCCGATCGAACTGGCCGCAAGAAAAACCATCGAAGAACGATTCCATCCGCCGCTCGATATCGTCGACGGCGCCGCGCGCATCGTTGACCCGATCATTGCCGGCATCAACAGCGGCGTGCACGTGTGGGGCCAGTTCCTGAAGGACTACAAGCCGACGGATTGGTGATTCAATAACCGGTGACGGGCCTCAGCCGGATTTCACCGCCGCGAATTCGCGCGCGTTCTCATGCCAGCGCGGCGTACTGCGGATCACATCGAGCACCGCGTCGGGCGTCTGTACAGTTTTCCACATCGCGCGATGTTCGGGATTGAGGAAGCGTTCGGCGATCACCTGTTCGTCCAGGAACCGGGTCAACGGGGTCCAGTAGTCGCGCGTATTCAGCAGCAGGATCGGGTTGAAATACAGTCCGAGGCGCTTGAGCGTGATCGCCTCGAACAATTCCTCCAGCGTCCCGCAACCGCCGGGCAAGGCCACGACCGCATCCGAGTTAGTGAGCAGCTTATGCTTGCGCTCGCGCATGTCCTCGACCAGTTCCAACTTCGTCAGTCCCGTGTGGCCCCACTCCAAATCCGCCATGAAGCGCGGCAGGATTCCGATGACCTCGCCGCCGGCCTCGAGCGCGCCGTTCGCAACCGCGCCCATCGAGCCGCGCGAGCCTCCGCCGTACACCACCGTGCAACCGCTGCGCGCCAGATGCTGGCCGAGCGCGAAAGCGGCTGCGCAATAGTCTGGATGACTGTGGTCGCTGGAGGCAGCGTAGACGCAGACGCGCATGTCGGGTGTTCCAGGTGACGGGGCGCCTACTCTAGCCAGTCGTTTTCCCGTGCGCACCTGCGTTGGCGCAAGACGCCGGACACTCGACCTGGCGTTCGAACATGAAGCCGACACAATCGGGTCAGCGGAGAATGGCCTGAATTAAGGCCAATCCTCTCGATTTCGTCATTCCCGCGAAAGCGGGAACCCAGTGCCTCGTTGAATTTCGGATACGGCGCAAGTCACTGGGTCCCCGCTTTCGCGGGGATGACGACGCTTAAGTTGGCGCCGTTCCGGTCAGGGACGAATCGCGCCGACTCAGTGCCCCGATCGCGGCAACCACGCCTCGCTGCCATCGCCAGGGTGGAACTGCAACGACGTCAGCGTCGGCGTGGCACGCATCGCCGCGAGCACCTGCACCAGCGGGCGAAACACGCGTGCCAACTGCGCGAACAGGTCGGCATAGCTGGATCGCGTGCAATCCGCGACGCCGGCATAGGCCCCGCGACCCAGCGCGACGAAGTAGTCGGGCGAAACCTGCCGGCGTTCGGCCAGTCGCGGAAACAGGCCCGCGATCAGCAAGCAACGGTCGCCGACATCGCGTAACGCGTCGGCGCGAACCTGCCCGATCTCATCCAACGCCTGCAGCCAGTCCGTCGCCACCGTCCGCGCACCCAACTGCTCATCGCGCAGATGCCGAATCAACACGAAGCCGAGATAGCTCTCCTCGTGTTCGTCCAACCTCACGCCCGAGCGCGTCGCGCCTTCCTGGATCAACGCCTGCCAGAGTTCGACCTGTCGTCCTTGCCGCAGCGCCTGCATGCTCTTGCGCCTTCTCGCCCGGGAGGCCCAGTGATGCCAGATTGCGTCGGGATAGGGAAATCAGCAGTCGGTGGCATCGGCTGCCGAGCCCAAGGATCGAAATGCGAAGATGCCATCGAAGGTGCAAGGGTCGACGTGGGACTGGCCGCCCGCAGACAGAGTCGCGAAAGGCGAAGTGCATTGTCCGGCGGGGTCGCTGACAGGTACGAATGCGACCAACGGAATTATTTCAGATGTTCACAATGCCGGCCGTTTCGGGGACTACACTCGGGTTCGACGCGCGCTCTCAAGGGGGGTTCGCGGATCTGCCGCGACGCCCACCGATTCAATTGAGAGTGCCCTCCCATGATATCCATCGATCCTCGTTTGGCGCGCTCGTGCTCGCGCCTGCCGCTGGTTTTCGCCGCGGTGTTTTCGTTCGGTCTGGCTCTCGCCGGCCTCGCAACTGCCGGCGGTCCGGAAGAAGCGGACAGGGGAGGTGATTCGGCAATCTCGGAAGTCTCCCAAGTGCCGGGCGTAGCCGTCGCGCCCGAAACCTTGGCGCGGCTTGCTGCTGCGCCGGTGCGGCAATTGATGGTGCCGTTCACGCGCGAAGCCGAGCCCAACGATACGTTCGGCGCCGCCACGCCCCTGGGCGTGACGCCGGCAGGCGTGCGCGCCGACCTGTATCGGGCGCCCTTCACGGCCCCGACCGTCGACGTGGACTTCTACTCCTTCACCGCCGCGGCTGGAGATCGTGTCTACGCCGCCACGATGACCGCCTTCAGCGGAGGAAGCAGCGATACCCTCCTTGACATCCTGGCCCCGGACGGGACCACGGTGATCGAGACCGACGATGATGACGGGGCATTCGGGACGTTGTCATCGAACATTGCAGGCACGGTATTGCCGATAGCAGGCACCTACTTCGTACGCGTTCGGCAGTTCACTCTCACGTCGCTGGGTGGCACTATCCGACCGTACGACCTCTACGTGCATGTGCTCTCGGGCGTACCTACCCCGGAAACCGAGCCCAACAACAACGGCGCGCCGCAAGCGATGTCCGCCAACCGGTGGATGAGCGGCACGATCGACCCCGCTGCCGACACCGACACCTATGTGGTCGCGGCCAACGCGGGCGACACCATCGTGGCGATCGTTGACGTCGATCCCGAGCGTGATGCGCCCGACTGGAATGCTCGCGTCGGCGTGGGCTTGTTCAACAACAATATTCTGCTGGCGAACGGCTCGGTCGCCGGCGACGCCAGCCCGTCAGAAGCAATCTTCATGACGGTCAACACGACCGGCGCCCATCAGATCCTAGTCGACGAAGCTGCCGCCGGGGGCGCTGCGAACTTCACCTATCACCTGTCGGTGTTCGTTATCCCCGGTGAATCCTCACGGACCTATACCAGCTACGCGGGTACGGGCGGCGCGATCACCGATATGGGTGTCACCGACTTCACGCTCAACATTCCGGACGCCCGCACCATCGGCAACCTGCGCTTGACCTTGTCCGAGACCCACGCAGCGGGCGCGACCGGCGATCTTGATGTCTCGTTGATCTCCCCCGATGGCAACGAGGTAGTGGTCTTCGACGACCCACTGACCAACGCGACCGCTACCGCGCCCCAAATCAACCTCACCTTGGACGACGAGGCGGCGATACCGACTGGTTTTTTTGCCGTGCACAGCGGGATGCGGTTCGCGCCGGAGAATTATGCGCGGCTCGCCTACTTCAAAGGAATGCAGTCGCAAGGCACGTGGACCTTGCGCATACGCGACGACACCACCGGCAATCTTGGCACGCTCAACGCGTGGAGCCTGAGCGTCGGTGAAGACCCGGCGCCCTCCGTGTGCGGTGTTGCAGAAACCATCGTGCATGCCACCGATTTCGAAACGGACGACGCGGGCTACACGCATTCAGGCACCGCGGACGAATGGGCGCGCGGATTGCCCTCGGGTCTGTCGGCGCCGATCACATCGGCGCATAGCGGCGTCAACGCGTTCAAGACGGACCTGATCGGTGGCTACAACGCGAGCTCCAACCAGGATCTGCTGTCGCCCAATATCAACCTGGTGACCATCCCGGCGGGAGACCGCATCACTGTCAGTTGGTGGCAGAAGTCCCAGATGGAAACGGCAAACTTAGACTCCGCATGGGTGGAAGTGCGCGAGGTCGGCAACCCCACCAACTTCCTCAAGCTGTGGGAGTGGAAGGGCGCGACCCAGACGCGCGGGGTTGGAAACCCGGTGACCCCCGTCACCGTTCAAGTGAGTGCCGGCTGGGGCTTGATGACGCACGACATCTCGGCGTTCGCTGGCTTGAATGTCGAACTCAGGTTCCACCTCGACTCGGGCGCCACTGGGCAGTTCTCCGGCCTGGCGATCGACGACCCGTCCGTGCGGGTGTGCGCCAACGGCAACCTGACGATCACGCCGACCGAAGCTGATTTCTTTGATCAACTCGTGGGGTCCACCAGTGCGCCATTCACGGTCACCTTGGGCAACAGCGGCACCGCCTCGTTGATGGTGACGACGCTGGATACGGCGAACGCGCCGTTCACGCGCTCGGGTGGAAGCTGCAGTGCCACGCCGATTACCATCGCGGCGGCGGGCAGCTGCACGCTGGAGTACACCTTCAGTCCGACCACGACGGGTGGTGCCAATCAGACCTTGACGGTGACTGCGAACGCGCCGGGTAGTGGCGGGATCGCACTGAGTGGCAACGGGATCCAGGGCAACCTGACGATCACGCCGCCCTCGGCCCCGTTTGGCGATCAACTGGTGGGGTCGACAAGTGCGCCACTGACGGTCACCCTGGGCAACAGCGGCACCGCCTCATTGATGGTGACGACGCTGGATACGGCGAACGCGCCGTTCACGCGCTCGGGCGGAAGCTGCAGTGCCACGCCGATTACCATCGCGGCGGCGGGCAGCTGCACGCTGGAGTACACCTTCAGTCCGACCGCGACGGGTGCTGCCAATCAGACCTTGACGGTGACGGCGAACGCGCCGGGCAGTGGCACGATCGCGCTGAGTGGCAACGGGACGCAGGGCAACCTGACGATTACGCCTGACGTCGTGCTGTTCGGCAATGTGGAGGTGGCATCGACTAGTGCCTTGGGCACAACTACGTTGGGCAACAACGGAACCGGGGTGCTGACCGTGAACACCCTGACGGTGGCGAACTCGCCCTTCGTCCGCACCAACGACGGCACCTGCGGCAACACGCTGACGTTCAACATCGCCGCTGGGAGCGATTGCACGCTAACGTATCGCTTCACACCCACCGCAGTGGGTTCGGCACAACAGACCATCACGGTCGGCGCGAATGCCACCGGCGAGACGGTCTTCACTCTCGACGGCACCGGGACGCCACGGCCGAACGCGATCTTTGCCAACGGCTTCGAGGGGTAGTACGACCTGCAACCAGTCTGGAGGCGCCCTACGGGGCGCCTCTTTTTTTCAGGACTTTGGATGCAGCCGACTGCAATCATCCGGTGCCCGACCGTCCGCCTCGCGAACCGTCCGGAATCCGCCGCTGTCCGGAATTCGCTCGCTGGGCGACTGGCGCTGTCTGATACAGAGCGGACTGGCGTAACGGGCTTTGCAGTCGACCTATCAGGCATGCGCGCCCAAACGCTTGCTTCTGAGCCAGTCCTGGTCAAATTCGTTCGCCAGAATCCCTCGACCCCTCCCAGCATCTTGATCTCGGCGATGGTGGGGTGCGCCTGAGTGCTGGCCAGATTCCTGGTTGTCCTTGATTCCTCGCTTCAGGGCTGGCGCGATGTCTTCCATCAACTCGAGGTTCTCCTGGCTGATCCGGGCGGGGGCGAAATCGAAGTGACAGAGCGTCCCGAACGGGGTGCCGTCCGCGTCGCGCAGTGGCACCGCGTTGCGCAGGGTGTCCCCGTCGAAGCGATACACGGCAGTGAAGCGATGCTCGGTCAGGCCATTGAGGTACACGAGGCCGGCGCGAACGCCCTGCTCGGCGACGATCGCGCGCACTTGCCCCAGTCTGACGATGTATCAGGACCCTGCCTGTCGCCCGCTGACGCTGGACAATGCCTCGCCCGGCGGCGGCGCCAGGTAGTTCCGCTCCAGCTCGTCCACCGGTACGGGCCGGCTGAACAAGTAGCCCTGCATTTCGTCGCACCTCAGCAATCGCAGCAACTGGGCCTGTTCCTCGGTTTCGACGCCTTCGGCCACGACCCTGAGTTGCAGCGAGTGCGCGAGGCTGATGATGGTGGATACCAGCGACAACCCGCGCGGATCGGCCACCATGTTGGTTACGAACATGCGATCGATCTTCAGCGTGTCGATCGGCAACTTCGAGAGATAGCCCAGCGAAGAAAAACCAGTGCCGAAATCGTCGATGGCGATGCTGATGCCGAGTGCACGGATGGCATGCAGGCTGGCGATGGCCTGTTGCATGTCGCCCATGATGATGCCTTCGGTGATTTCCAGTTCCAGGCCCTGTGCAGCGTGCGCGTCGGTGGCCACGATCTGCTCGAGCGAAGCGATGAATCCGGGATGGCGAAACTGCAGCGGCGAGACGTTCACCGCGATACGCACGGCATGCAAACCAGCAGCACGCCAGCGTAGATAGTCTTGTAGAGATTTTTGCAACGCCCAGCGACCAACCTCAGAGATCAACCCGGTTTCTTCAAGGGTCGGGATGAACAGGCCGGGAGGAACCAGACCTGTTATGGGATCGTTCCAGCGAATCAAGGCCTCGACACTGGTAACTACGCCGCTGTCCAGGTTCACCTTGGGCTGGTAATGCAATATGAACTCGTCATTTTCTAGCGCTTGGCGCAACTTGTTTTCGAGCTTCAGTCGCAGCGCCACAGTTTCGGTCATATTCTGCGTATAGAACAGATGTCGGTGACCTCCGGCCTTAGCCTTCTTCAAGGCTGCTTCGGCGTTTTTGTAAAGAATATCTGCATCGGCGCCATCGTCTGGAAACATCGCTACGCCGAACTTGGCCGCGATCCGGT
>JBKJTK010000158.1:0-5513 GCA_046590875.1 Chiayiivirga sp. | reverse complement strand
GCACGCGCACGGGCGGCTCTGTTGCAGTTCGCCGAAGCGTGGGCTGCGGCGCCCATGCAATCTGCAAGCAGTGCCTGAATCTTGGCAAAACGTCTGCTGCGGCACACTCGATTTTATCGTCTTAACTCATTGATCCTGAAATAAATCCAGCTCGCGAACCGACGCTGGCACAAGCCTTGCTCTAACTACCTCGACGAGACCGGTCACGCACAGCGTCCACCCGTTCGCTTCCGAGGTTGCCACCATGTCGTCCCGCCCTCTCCCAATCTGCTGGTTGACGGTCGCACTGATGATCTCGCTCCCGGCGCTCGCCATCGATCCATCCGCGCTGGCCCTCGCGACGTTCCATGAGCGGCAGGCCAAACTGCAGGCACTGGGCGACCGCAGCACGTCGAGCAAAGCCCTGACCGACGCCATCTTTTCGGCTCGCTTTGAAGCCGAGGAGCGCGACTGCAATCTCGACAGCGACAATGACACCCTGCCCGACTGCGCCGAGACCGGTACCGGGGTGTTCGTCGACCCAACCAATACCGGGTCCGACGCGAGCAATCCCGATACCGATGGCGACGGCCTGCGTGACGGCGACGAGGTGATGGGCACGCTCGACGGACTCGACCTGCCCGCGCTGGGCGTCAATCCGCTGCGCAAGGATCTGCTGGTGGAGTACGACTGGATGGACGACAGCAACGATTGTGGCGCGCACAGCCATGCACCCTGGCCCGACGTGCTTGCACGGGTTCAGGCCCTTTATGCGAACGCACCGGTGCAGAACCCGGACGGCAGCACCGGCATCCATCTGATCCAGGACGCGGGCCAGGGCGGCGCGTTGGTAGGCGGCAACCGCGTCAGCGGGTTCGATGCCAACCTGCCGGGCGCCTTCGACGCAACCTGGCGCTCCTTGAAGACGGCCAACTTTGCCAGCCGTCGCGCCGGCTACTTCCACTACGTTTTGCTCGCGCACCGTTACAACGGAACTTCCAGCAGTTCTGGCTACGCCGAAATTGTTGGCGACGATGCGATGGTGACGTTGAACTGTGCGCAGTCCGCCGATAACGCAGTCCGCACCCTGGTGCATGAACTCGGCCACAACCTCGGTCTGCATCACGGCGGGTTCGAGGCCTGCAACGACAAGCCAAACTACAATTCGCTGATGAACTACCGCTACCAGTTCAGTGGTCTGGACGCGAGTTGCAACGCGCGTGGTGACGGTGTGACCGATGGTTATTCGCGCGGCAACCGCGTCACCATCAACGAAGCAGCGGTCGACGAAGCCTTGGGCGTGTGCGGCAACCAGTCAATCGATTGGAACACCAATGGCAGCGTCGAAAGCGGAATCGCCCTCAACCTCAACCCGGGCTACTCGGCCGAGTGTGGTGGCGAGCTGAGCTCGATCCGCGATTTCGACGATTGGGCCAATATCACGTTGCTTGGAATACGCGACGCCAGCGGACAATTGAAGACGATCAAGCAGGAAACTGGATGTGCCGGTGCGCCGACGCACTAGGCGTCGGAATCAATTGACGCCAAGCATTTCGTTATTCTCGATCCGGCGCGTGCGTTTCTCGCCGCGCAGGACGGACTCGACCAGCGCGCGCGCCACGGCTTCCGCGGGCACCGCGCGCCAGCGCCGCGGCAGCAGCCGGCCCAGCGGCGCCGAAATCCTTTCACCCAAGCGAAATTCGGTGCGCTCCCCGAGCAACAGAGACGGCCGCACGATGCTCAGCGAGTCGAATTCAAGGGCTTCGATCGCCGCTTCGATGTCGCCCTTCACCCGGTTGTAGAACACCCTCGAACCCACCTCCGCGCCGAGCGCGCTGACCAGCCCGAAACGGCTCGCGCCCGCCGCGCGCGCACGTTGCGCGACAGCGAAAACATAGTCGTGATCAACGTGACGGAAGGCCGCCTCCGATCCGGCTTTGCGGATGGTCGTGCCGAGCGCACAAATCGCGGCGTCGACCTGAAAGGTGTCCGCGGGGAAAGCATCGAGGTGGTCGAAGTCGGCTTGCAGCACGCGCAGTCGAGCATCGCCAACCGCGGCGGGTGGCGCGCCGCGTTGCAGCACGGTGATGGCGGCGACGCGCCGGTCGGCGCGCAAGGCGGCGAGGCAATGTCCACCGACGAGCCCCGTCGCACCGACCAGCAACACGCGCAACGTCTCGTGATTCATCGCCGGAGTCTCACGTCGTCGGACAACCGATCGCGACGTCCACGTCGGTCGCGACCTCGCCGGGCGGCGCGAACGTGGTGCGGAACGTGAACGCGTGCGCGGTCGGCCCCTGCTCGCGCAGCCGTTCCAGACGCGCCATGGCTTCCTCGATCGACGGGAGGTGTCCGGCCGGCACCCACCACAACACGAGATAAGCCTCGATCATGCGTTCAAACCACTCCGCGCGCCGCCGCATGATCTCGACGTGTCCGGACTTGAATACAAACGCGCGCAGCGCGTCGATGTCTTGCCAGACCGACATATTGACCAGCCTGTCCGGCCCGATCGGACGCATCGCGGCCGCGTTGCCGGCGTCGTCCTTGAGTCGCCAGACGAAGCCCGGCGAGTGCTCCGCCAACGCATTCACGCGATCGAGATTGGCCACGAATTCAGCCATCACCGGAGACTCGATCGGCGCTTTGGCGCGCGCGATATTGAGTTGGGCAAGCTGGAACCCGGACACCGCGCGTCGCCGAAGTGGTACGTAAAAAAAGATGTGGGGCGAGGCCTAATCGATTTCAACCCAGACCGGCGCGTGATCGCTCGGCCGCTCCCAGGTGCGCGGCTCGCGGTCGATCACGGCGGCCTTGCATCGCGCGCGCAGCGCCTCGCTCACCAGCACCAAGTCGATGCGCAGGCCGAGATTGCGGCGGAAGCCGGCGGCGCGATAATCCCACCAGCTGAACTGGCCGCCTTCCGCACTGTGCAGGCGGAAGCTGTCGTGCAAGCCGAGATCGGTGATGCGGCGCAGTGCCGCACGCTCGGCGGTGGAGGTGAGGATGCTGTCGTCGTTCCACACGGCCGGATCGTGCACGTCGCGGTCGTCGGGCGCGATATTGAAATCGCCCAGCACGATCAGGTTCGGGTGACGCGCGCGTTCTTCCTGCAACCAGTCGCGACAAGCCGCGAGCCAGCGCAATTTGTAGTCGTACTTGTCGCTGCCGACCGATTGCCCATTCACCACGTAGAGATCCACGATGCGCAAACCGCCAATGGTCGCGGCCAGCACGCGCTTTTGCTCGTCGACGAACCCCGGAATGCCGACGGCGATGTCGGTGGCCGGTTCGCGCGACAGGATCGCGACGCCGTTGTAAGTCTTCTGCCCCGCGAACACGCTGCGGTAGCCCAGCCCGGCTAATGCGGTGTCGGGGAAACGGGCGTCTTCCAGTTTGGTTTCCTGCAACGCGACCACATCGGGCGCGCGCAGCTTCAGCCATTCCTCCAGATGCGGGAGGCGGACGTTGAGCGAGTTGACGTTCCAGCTGGCGATTCTCATGGGCTTCTCCTTGTCCCCTCCCCCGCCATCGCTGGGGAGGAAGCTAGTCCGCGTGATTGTCTTCGTCAGCGTGTTGGTCGATGCCATGCGGCGTCCAGATCGCGCGATGGCGCCGCGTCTCGTCGCGGATAAATTGGTTCTTCTGCCGCATCTGGGGCGTGACGTATCCGCGCTTGTGTTCCAGGTGCACGCAGATCGCGGAGTAGCGGATGGTCTTGCCGCGAACGCCTGCATGCGTCAGGCGCTCGCCCAGTTCCAGATCCTCGCCACCGTACTGCATGCGCTCGTCGTAACCATTGACCCGCAGCAGATCATCCTTCCACGCCGAGGCGTTGTGGCCGTGCAGGCGCGGCTTGACCGGGGTGATGGTGTTGAAGATCGAACGCAAGGTCTCGTTCTTCAGCCGTAGCTTGAGGGTGTGGCGTTCCAGCCCATTGGCGGCAAGCCAGGCGTAGTCGGTGGCGCGTCCGGCGAGGATGTCCTCGCGCGTGATCCGTTGCGACAGGGCCAACGGCAGCTTGCTGTAGCCACCGGTGAGATAGCGACCGCGAGCGCGCAAAGCGAGATGGCGCGCGACGAATTCGGGATGCGGGATGCAATCGCCGTCGGTGAAGATCACGTACTCGCCTTGGGCCAGCAACACGCCCCGGTTCATCGCCTTGCATTTCTGGAAGCCCTCGTCGGGCTGCCAGAAATGTCGCAGGCGATACGGCAGTTGCGGCCGTAGCCGATCGATCACGTCGCGGGTGTCTTCGCGCGAACCGTCGTCCACCACCAGCACCTCGAAATCGCGTTCGGTCTGGGTCGCATAACCCCACAGCACCCATTCCAGCCACTGCGGCTCGTTATAGGTGGCGAACAGGACGGTGGTGGCGGGCATGGGCGTGAGGGTGGGGAGGGGGCAAAGCGCCGATTCTATTGCATGCGCCGCCGGGTACCATGCGGGCTTGGTTACAACGAGACGCCCCATGCCCTGGATCGACCTGCGCAGCGACACCGTCACGCAACCGACCACCGCGATGCGCGAAGCGATGCTGCGCGCCGAGGTCGGGGACGACGTCTACGGCGAGGATCCCACCGTCAATACCTTGCAAGCGCGGCTCGCCGCCGAGCTCGGCTTCGAGGCCGGTCTGTTCGTGCCTAGCGGCACTCAGAGCAATCTGTTGGCGTTGATGAGTCATTGCGAGCGCGGCGACGAATACCTGGTCGGTATGGAAGCCCACACCTACAAGTTCGAAGGCGGCGGGGCCGCCGTGCTGGGTTCGATCCAGCCGCAACCGTTACCGCAGGCCCCCGACGGCAGTTTGCCGCTGGATGCGCTGGCGCGCGCGATCAAGCCGATCGATCCGCATTTTGCGCGCACCAAATTATTGTGCCTGGAGAACACTTGGCACGGACGGGCGTTGCCGCTGGATTATCTTGCTGAGGCGCGCGCGTTCTGCGATCAACGCGGCCTGGGTCTGCATCTCGACGGCGCGCGGCTGTACAACGCCGCGGTCGCGAGCGGGGTTCCGGCGCGCGAGATCGCGCGTCATTTCGATAGCGTGTCGGTGTGCCTGTCGAAGGGCCTAGGCGCGCCGATCGGTTCGGTGCTGGTCGGATCGCAGGTGTTGATCGAGAAAGCCCGACGCTGGCGCAAGGTTGCCGGGGGCGGTTGGCGTCAGGCCGGAGGGCTGGCCGCTGCGGGCCTGCATGCACTCGATCACCATGTTGCGCGACTCGCCGACGATCACGCGCGCGCGGCGCGATTGGCAGCGTCATTACGCGAACTCCGCGGCCTGGAAGTGATCGGCCAGCACACGAACATGGTCTTCATGGAAGTACCGACCGAGCGCTTGGCGCCATTCAAGGCGCATATCGCATCCGCGGGCATCCGCATGTCGATCGGTTACTTGCCCAGCATTCGACTGGTCACGCATCTGGATATCGACGACGCCGCGATCGAACGCTCCGTCGCTGCGTTGCGCGCCTTCTTCCGTTGATGCGCACGAGCCGCGCCTCGGACCTGGCCTTCGTCGCCGCGACCGCGAT
>JBKJTK010000337.1:0-5651 GCA_046590875.1 Chiayiivirga sp. | reverse complement strand
GAGACCGCCCGCCCCGGCCGCGGCGGCGCCGGTTTCGAGCGAAGTCAGGGTGGTGGCGACTTCCGCCGCACTCGCATGCTGCAGCGGAATCACTTCGACCTCGGCGTCGGACGCGGTATCGATGCGACGAATCAAGCCCACCAGGCGTTCCACATTGCCGGCGCGATCGGTGATCAGCAGCGAATTGCTGCCTGCGTGCGGGCTTAGCGTGGCCTGTTGCGGCGCGAGCGGACGCAGCAGTTGCGCCATGTCGGCAGCCGACACGTGCTTCAGATCCACTACCCGCGTCACCAGCGCATCCGGCCCACCGCCGCCGTTGCCGACGCTGCCGTCCTGCATCGCGATCGCGTCGGGCACGATCTTGATCATGTCGCCGGCCGCGACCGCGGCGTAGCCATGCACGCGCAGCACCGAGAGGAAGGTTTCGTAGATCTCGGCCGTGCTCTGGGGCTGGGTGGATATCACCGTCACCCGGCCCTCGACGCGCGGATCGACGATGAAACTCTTGCCGGTGATCTGGCTCACCGTTTCGATCAGCACGCCGATGTCGGCGGCCTTCAGGTTGAGCGTGTGGCCGCCTGCACGCGCTGCGCCACCTTCCAACGCCGCCATCGCGTTTGGATCCGCAACGCTGACGACAGGCGCCGTCGGTGTGGTTTGTGCAACCAGCGGCGCGGACAGCGCAGCGGAAACGAGCAGGGCAAAGAGTCGGGGCATGGTCGGCTTCATTCGTACTTCAATCGTGGATGTATCTGCTTCAGCGATTCGCCGGCGGGAGGCCGATGGTGAGCTGGGTATCCTTGCCGTCACGGCGCACCGTAACTTGGACGCTCTGCGCACCCTGCAAGGTCGAGGTCAATTCAGCGGCGCGTTGGGGGCCGTCGAGCGGGATGCCGTTCACCGAGGTCACCACGTCGCTGGGACGCAGGCCGGCGCGGCTCAGGATATCGGAGTCGCGCCCGGCCGAGAGCCGCACGCCCGCCATGCGGCCGTTCTCCATCACCGGGAAAATCTGCACCTGCTTGGCCAGTTCGAGTGGATCGGTGCCAGTCGCAGCGCGGATACTTTCCATGCTCGGAGCGCCCGGCGCGAACAGCGGATTGATAAAGGGAGCCGGCGCGGCACTCGTGCCGGGTAGCGGTGTCGGCGCGCGCGCGGCGGGGAGGCCGGGGGTGTTCGCAGGCGTCGCATTGGACGCATCGCGCGGCAGGCTGAGCGATTCATTCACGCCCGCGCGGCTGAGTAGCACGCGGCCGGCGTATATGCCCTCCAGGCGCGCATCCCCGGGCAAGGTGTCGCCGACGCGATACGCACTGTCGCTGCCGCTTGCATCGGAAATGATCGCCACGCCGCCTTCGGGCGCGTTCTCGTTCAACGTGCCGCGCAGGGTGAGCTTCAGCACCGTCGCCGGCGCGGCCTGCGCCAGTGCGGCGAGATCGATAGGACCGGCCGCGTTGCCGAACAGATGCCAGGCTGCGACCGATTGCGCCGTCTGCGCGCTGTTTTCTGAAGCCACGCCGAGGTCCATCGGCGCGACCACGGGCAGCGCGGGTCCTGCTGCGAACAGCGTCAGCAATCGAAGCAAGGTGTACGCCGCCGCCGCGAACGCAAGCGCGAGCGCGATCCGCGCCAGCAGGGCGGAGCGACGTCCGAAAGCGTCAGAGTCGAGCGCGTCGAGCATGCCGGGGCGGGGAGGAAACGACCGGCGCACTGTATCAAACCGCGGCCGCGCCTCGCAGCCGGCCGCCTTTCCTTCTCCCGAAGGGAGAAGGACTAACGGCCTTCCCTAGTGCCGCGGCGTGGTCGGGCGGCGGAAGAATTTGCTCACACTCTGCTTGATGCGGCCTACCAGCGAGGGCTTGTCCGAGGCAGCGGCGGTTGAGGCGGCCTTGGTTGCGGCTGCGGGTGCATTGGCAGGACGGGCGCCAGGCCCGCCCGAGGACACGGCCCCGTCCTCGTGCTTGTTGCGACCACGACCGCCACGACGCCGACGCGGCTTGCGTGTCGCGGCATCGGGGTGGGTCCCCGCAGGCGGAGCGGCGGGAATCGCCACCTCAGCTACCGCAAGGATCGGCGTCTCTTCACGCGGCGGTCGCGGCTCGCGTCGCGGCGGGCGCGGTCCGCTGCGTTCGCTGCTGCGAGTACCTTGCCCACGGCTCGCGCCGCCGCCAGGACCACCACTGCGAGCGCCATCCCGGCGCGGGCCCGAGCTGGAGCCCGAACTGGAACGACCGCGCCCGGCCTCAGCCGCCTGTTGCTCGCGCACTTCGCGGAAGATCGCGCTGACGCTCTCGTTCGCCTCGGCTTCGACATCACCGCCTTCTGGCACCACGCGCGGCGACCGCGGCAACGCCATCAGCAAATCGCGCTCGACCGCCGCCACCGGAATTTTCTGTTCGATGAAGGCCTCGATGTCCGGCAGGCCTATCGCATAACGCTCGCAGGCAAAGCTGATCGCGTCGCCCTCGGCACCCAGGCGCGCGGTGCGGCCGATGCGATGCACGTAGTCCTCGGCATCGAACGGCAGGTCGTAGTTGTAAACGTGCGAGACGCCGTCGATGTGCAAGCCGCGCGCGGCCACGTCGGTGGCGACGAGGATTTCGAGCTGGCCTTTCTGGAACTTGGCGAGCAAGGATTCACGCTTCTTCTGCGGCACGTCGCCGCTCAGAACACCGACGCGATAGCCGCCGCGCTCCAGCGCCCGCGCTACGCGCTCGACGAAGGCCTTGGTGTTGACGAAGACCATGGTGCGCGCGCCCTCGGAGCGCGACAGCAGACCCAGCAACAGCGGAAGCTTCTCCTCGTCGGCCGGGAAGTAGAGTTTCTGCCGCACCGTGGAGTTGGTGATGAATTCGGACTCGACCACGAGCTTTTCAGGCTCGTTCATGTGCTCGTAGGCCAGTTCCAGCACGCGATGCGACAGCGTCGCCGAGAACAGCAAGGTCTGGCGCTCGGTGCGCGCCGGCATGCGGCGCAACAGGAAGCGAATGTCCTTGATGAAGCCCAGATCGAACATGCGATCGGCTTCGTCCAGCACGCAAACCTCGCAGGCATGCAGGCTGACCACCTTGTGCTGCTTGACGTAATCGATCAAACGGCCGGGGGTCGCGATGATGACGTCGGCGCCCTGCTGTAGCAGCTCGCGCTGCTTGTCGTAATCCACGCCGCCGTAGACCAGGGCGAACTTCAGCCCGAGGTCCGAGCCGAACTTGACCGCGTCCTTGTGGATCTGGATCGCCAGCTCACGCGTCGGCGCCAGAATCAGGGCGCGCGGGTCTTCCGGCCTGCGCTCGGCCAGCGCCGCACGCGTCATCAGGCGGTTCATCAGCGCGACCAGGAACGCCAAGGTTTTGCCGGTGCCGGTCTGGGCCTGCCCGGCGACGTCGCGGCCGTTCAGCGCCAGGGGCAGGGTCAGGGCCTGGATCGGCGTGCAACGGTTGAAGCCGGCGTTCTCCAGCCCGGCGAGGAGCGACGGGTGCAGATCGAAGCTGGTAAATGCGATGTCGGTGAGGGGCTTGTCGCTCATGGAGTCCTGCTTGAGAAGGGCCGGCCGACGATTGCGGCTGCCCGAATTCGTGGGCTGCGAAGCCGGATTACGGCCTCGAGAGGCGTGCTTGCATGGCCGGCGGCGA
The DNA here is from genome assembly GCA_046590875.1 of Chiayiivirga sp. Taxonomy (GTDB): domain Bacteria; phylum Pseudomonadota; class Gammaproteobacteria; order Xanthomonadales; family Xanthomonadaceae; genus JALCLA01. The sequence goes on along the minus strand of JBKJTK010000337.1, from coordinate 2,019 downwards.
GCCCGCACACTGCCTGCGAACCTGGTGCCGGCGGCGTCTTGTTGCCTTGAACTGACGCGACGCATGCCTTGAATGGGCGCGCCGCCGCCGCCAAGTGTAGCCGATGCGGCCCCTTCCCTGCGCCGCCCCCTCGATGGAGCTATCTGTGAACCCGCTTATCCACAACGTCAGTGACGCCGAGTTCGACGCCCAAGTGCTGAAATCGTCCGAACCCGTCCTCGTCGACTTCTGGGCCGAATGGTGCGGCCCCTGCAAGATGATTTCGCCGATCGTGGACGAAATTGCGCAGACCTACGCCGGCAAGCTCAAAGTCGCCAAAGTGAATATTGACCATAACCAGCAGACGCCGCGCAGTTATGCGGTGCGCGGCATCCCGACCTTGATGATCTTCAAGGACGGCAAGGTGCATGCAACCCAGGTCGGCGCGGTGAGCAAGGCGCAGCTGACCCAGTTGATCGACAAGAGTCTGTGATCGCCGGCGGCGCGTGATCTTTTCCTCGCGCCTGCTGAACGACACGATGCACCAAACGCTTTACGCCGCGCCGGTCGCGGTGTAAGTTGCACCCCATCTAGGGAGCGCGCCGCCGCTCCGCTTCCTTCCCCGAACGACTCTTTCTCCCCGACTCGCCCTCTGCGAGGACTCGATCCCGTGCACGAAAACGAAACCGAAAACGGCGGCAACGCCACGTCTGCGCCCGTAGAAGGCAATTCGCAGGCGCAGGGCCAGGATGGCGACAACGCCCAAGGTCAAGGCCAGAATCAGGGCCAGCGCTCCAACCGCCATCGCAATCGCCGCGACCGCAATCGCGGCCGTGGTGGCAGCGGGGGGGGTGGTGGCGACAACCAGGCGCGCACCGGCGAAATGCGCGATGACGACGCCGAGGAGGAAGAGTTCCAGCCCCCGCAGCGCAGCAACATCGTCGTGCCGGACAACTTCCCCAGCTACAGCCTTACCGACCTGAAGCGCATGCCGGCGCACATGCTGCTGGATATCGCCGACACCTTGGGCATCACCGAGGGCGTGGCGCGCATGCGCAAGCAGGACGTCACCTTCGCGCTGCTGAAGGTCCTGACCCGCCACGGCGAAGGCGTCGCCGGCGAAGGCGTGCTGGAAATCCTGCCCGACGGCTTCGGCTTCCTGCGTTCGGCCGATGCGAGTTATCTCGCCGGCCCGGACGATGTCTACATCTCGCCCAGCCAGATCCGCCGCTTCAACCTGCGCACCGGTGATTACCTGGCCGGTCCGATCCGCAGCCCGAAGGATGGCGAGCGCTACTTCGCCCTGCTGCGCGTCGACACCATCAACGGCGAACCGCCGGAAGCGTCGAAGAACAAGGTTCTGTTCGAAAACCTCACGCCACTGTTTCCACGCCAGCGCTTCGTGCTTGAGCGCGGCAACGGCAGCACCGAGGACATCACCGGCCGCGTGCTGGATTTGATGAGTCCGATCGGCAAGGGTCAGCGCGGGCTGATCGTGTCGCCGCCCAAGGCCGGCAAGACCATCCTGCTGCAACAGGTCGCGAGCGCGATCGTGCACAACCATCCCGACGTGCATCTGATCGTGCTGCTGATCGACGAGCGCCCGGAAGAAGTCACCGAGATGCAGCGCACGGTGCGCGGCGAAGTAGTGTCGTCCACGTTCGACGAACCCGCCGCGCGTCACGTGCAGGTCGCCGAGATGGTGATCGAGCGCGCCAAGCGCCTGGTCGAACACAAGAAGGACGTGGTCATCCTTCTCGACTCCATCACCCGTCTCGCACGCGCATACAACGCGGTGGTGCCGAGCTCGGGCAAGGTGTTGACCGGCGGTGTCGACGCCAACGCACTGCAGCGCCCGAAGCGTTTCTTCGGCGCGGCACGCAAGGCTGAGGAAGGCGGTTCGCTGACGATTCTTGCCACGACGCTGGTCGAGACCGGCTCGAAGATGGACGAGGTGATCTACGAGGAGTTCAAGGGCACCGGCAACAGCGAAGTGCACCTGGACCGTCGCATCGCCGAAAAGCGCGTGTATCCCGCGAT
>JBKJTK010000092.1:0-4368 GCA_046590875.1 Chiayiivirga sp. | reverse complement strand
CAGACCGCTCGCGGCTCCTGTTGGCCTTGCCCTGCCTGCGATGCGAGGATGCCGCATGACAAAGTCCATCGGAACGTCGGCCCAAGCCGATCGCCCGCCACGTCTGACCTTGCGCGGCTTCGCGGACAGCGTGCAACGCGAAGCCCTCGACGTCGATCGTGGCTTGCTCGGCACGTGGCTGAAACTCTGGCGCCGGCCCGGAACGACGCTGCGTCGCTATATCGAGTGGCGCGAGTCACGGCTCACGCCGCCGGTGCGTTACGCCATTATCTGCCTGGCGTTGAGCGCCCTGCTGTTGCAGTGGTTCGACATCAGCCCTGACTTCAAGATCGGTTTCCAGCGAGGCCTGTCAGATTCGCAGCAAGGTTCGGGGCCAATGCCGGAGTGGTTCGGCATGGTGAGCGAGCACGCGCATTGGTGGTTGTATCTGGTCGCGGTGCCGGCGATGGGCGCCGCTATCCACAGCCGCTATGGCGATCGCATCAATTGGGCCGAGGCCTTGGCGATCGCGACTTATGCGCTGGCGCAGCTCAGCCTGGGCATCTCGCTGCTCATGGTGCTGGCCAGCGAACTCTTGGGATACGCGGGCGCCCTGCCGATGTTGCTCTGGCCCATCTATTTCGCACTGGTCTGCTACGGCTACTTCGCGCCCGACGGCCATGGGCTCGGACGCGCGGTGGGCACGACCGTGTTGATGCTCGCCTGCCTGTTGCTGTTCACGGTCTCGCTCGGCTTCATCGTCCTGGGAGTGGGCTACACGATCGGCTGATGCAGCGGAACGGGCGGGACATGATCGAGCTTGTGGTCTACATCAATGACCGCTGTGCGATGGAGAGGAGAAGCACACTAGCGCGCGAATTGCAGGGCGAGCGTGCCGATAGTGGGCGTATTGCATGCCGCATGTTCGATTGCCCGGGCGCAACCGTTTGATTCCGCAGCAATAGACGCTGGCACGGCGCTTGTAAGGGAAACCTCAGGTGCGGTTCGGATTCAACGGATCGTGTCTTTTCCTTTTCCCTCGACAGGAGTCCAACCATGACCACCGCCACCACCACTGCGGCCAAGGCCGCCAAGTCCGCCGTCAACGGTGCCTCGCGCCAGGTCAAGGCGATTCGCCGCAAAGCCGCTAGCCAGACCCATGAATTGCAAACCGACGTGATGCGCGAGGGCCGGGCCTTGGCGAAGCGCGCAGGCGAGCTTTATGCCAGCGCCTCGCGTGCGACCCGCCAGCACCCGTGGACCACCGCCAGTGTCGTCGCCGCGAGTGCGGCCTTGATCGGCGGTTATCTGTGGGCCAGTCGTCGGCGCTGATCGCATCTGATTTACGTCATGCAGCGGATGGGAAGCGTTGCCAGAGACGGTGTTGATCGCACTGCCTCTCGGTCGGCGTGAACCAGCATCGTCCTTACTCCAACGTCGGGACGCAGAAACGCAAACGGGCGGGAGAAATCTCGCCCGTGGGCGTTTTCGGCTGAAGCTATTTCGAGGGCGTCGTCGCCACAGGAACCTCCTGCGGCGCCGATACGCTGGAGAGGATTTCCCCGATCGCCGCAATCACCGCATCGGGTTGCGACAGGTGAATCGAATAATGATCAGAGTCCGGCACCACATGGCGAGATAAGCCTGCTGCAACGCGGGCGTCATCTGCGCGGGTGGCTCGAAGACGCAGGAACGCCGGGCCGCGGTGCCGGATTGAAAGGAATCGGGGCGCCGAAGCGCCGCGGCCGTTCAAAAGAATCGAGGCGCCGAAGCGCCCCGAGGCCTCCGCTTTCAAGCCCGGATCACAGCGCCTTGATCAACTCGTCGGCGAATTCCGAGCATTTGATCTCGGTGGCGCCTTCCATCAAGCGCGCAAAGTCGTAGGTGACCTTCTTGTTGCCGATCGCAACGTCCATGGCGTTGATGATGGAATCAGCCGCCTCGGTCCAGCCCATGTAACGCAGCATCATTTCGCCCGACAACACCACCGAGCCCGGGTTCACCTTGTCGAGGCCGGCGTACTTGGGAGCGGTGCCGTGCGTGGCTTCGAACACCGCGTGGCCGGTGACGTAGTTGATATTGCCGCCCGGCGCGATGCCGATGCCGCCGATTTGTGCCGCAAGGGCATCACTGAGGTAATCGCCGTTCAAGTTCAGCGTTGCGATCACGTCGAACTCTTCCGGCCGGGTCAGCACCTGTTGCAGCGTGATATCGGCGATCGCGTCCTTGATGATGACTTTGCCCGCGGCACTCGCGGCCTTCTGCTCCGCATTGGCCGCAGCTTCGCCATCCTTGGCCTTGGTGCGTTCCCACTGATCCCAGGTGTAGACCTTGTCGCCGAATTCGCGCTCGGCTAGGGCGTAACCCCAGTTGCGGAACGCGCCTTCGGTGAACTTCATGATGTTGCCCTTGTGCACCAGGGTCAGTGTCTTGTCCTTGTTGCCGATCGCAAACTCGATCGCCGCGCGGATCAGGCGCTCGGAACCGTCCTTCGATACCGGCTTGATGCCAATGCCCGAGGTTTCCGGGAAGCGGATCTTGCCGTACTCCTTCGGGAACGCTTCCTTGAACATCGCCATGAACTTCTTGTTCGCTTCCGAGCCCTGCTCGAATTCGATGCCGGCGTAGATGTCTTCGCAGTTCTCGCGGAAGATCGTCATGCTGACCTTTTCCGGATGCTTCACCGGCGAGGGCACGCCCTTGAACCAGCGCACCGGCCGCAGGCACACGTACAGGTCCAGCATCTGCCGCAGCGCGACGTTCAAGGAGCGGATGCCGCCGCCGATCGGCGTGGTCAGCGGACCCTTGATCGACACCAGATAATCGCGGCAGGCCTGCACCGTGGCTTCCGGCAGCCAGGTGCCGAACTGGTTGTTCGCTTTCTCCCCCGCGTAGATCTCCATCCAGTGGATCTTGCGCTTGCCACCATAGGCCTTCTCGACCGCCGCATCGAACACCCGCACCGAGGCGCGCCAGATATCGGCACCGGTGCCATCGCCCTCGATGAAGGGAATGATCGGATTGCTCGGCACCGTGAGCTTGCCGTTGGCAATCGTGATCTTGGCGCCGCCAGCGGGCGGGGTGAGGGTCGGTTCGGCCATGGAATCCTCCAGATGACGCCGCGCGCAGGGTCGAGCGCGGTGGATGGGAAAGCAGGCATTGTCCGGGTTTGGCGGGAGCGCGCCAAGCAGCGCGTGAGCAACCGTGACACGCGCAATCTCGAGCTGCGGCGACTGATCGCATCGCCCGCGGATGCCAGTGTGGGTGTGGGGTTGGCGCCGATACGGCACACTCCACGTTTGCCTCGGCTCGCTTGCCGTCCCCCTTCCTGCCGCATCCTCATGTCCCTGACGGAACTTCCCTGGAATCGCTGTTTCACTCCCGCCGTGTATCGGCGCGGGATCGCGTACGCACGGCAGGGGCGGGTCGGCGCACTGGTGTCGCTGGATGCCGACGGGCTGCGCTGGACGGCGGAGGTCAAGGGCACCCGCGTCACGCCGTATCGATGCGAGGCGCACGTGATTGCGCCGCGCGGACGCGGCGTGCCGACGCTGATATCGAGTTGCAGTTGCCCAATGGGTGACGCGTGCAAGCACGTGGCGGCGATGCTGAGCGCGGCCGAACGCGGCTCGGTCGACAGCAGCCGGTTGGAGGAGGTGCGCGCCTCCCTGCAGTCGCGTTCGGCATCGGCGCCGGATGCGCCGGCCGCCGCGGATTCACTCGCAGAGTGGGAGCCCTGGCTGACGCGCGCGTCGACGGCGCCGGTCGACGCCACGCCCACCCAGCCACGCGACGCCTTCGGTCTGTTGATCCGCGCGGCCACCCAGGGCGATCCGCCCCAGTTGCTGGCCGCGATGGTGGTTTTCCGCCGCGGCAAGCAGACGGCCTGGATCGAACCGAAATCGGTCACGGTCATCGCCGGCGAGCCGGCGCTCGCGCCCGAGGGAGGCTGGCCCGAGACAGATCAGTTCGCGCTCTTGCTGCTGCTCGAACACCAGACTGTCTCCGCCGGCAACCTGCAATTTGCCGCGTTGCGCGGCCGGGCGCAGGAACGCGCGCTGGAACATCTGTTGCAGCGCTACCCGGTGTATTTCGAGCGCGCGTCCAAGCCGCTCGTGTTCGCACCGCCGCAGCGGCTGATGCTGCGTTGGGAAGATCTGCCCGATGGACGCCAGCGCCTGATCAGCGCCTTCGAGGACCGCACGGTGCGGCTCCTGAAGGCTCACGGGCTGTGGTACGTGGATGAAGCTGGTGGGCGCATCGGCCGCATCTTGGATGACGCCGGGATCAATGCGGCGTTGTCGCGCGCGCCGTTGTTGCGGCCCGAGCAAGCCGGCGCGCTGCGCCAGCGTCTGCAAGGCCTCAGTCAAGCCTTACCGATTCCGGCAC
>JBKJTK010000091.1:0-5989 GCA_046590875.1 Chiayiivirga sp. | reverse complement strand
TACCAACACAGATAATTGCTGCGGCCCTTCAGCAGCGCGGTCTTGAGTCGGGCGCCAAGCGCTTCGCGCACGCGCGGCAGGTCGCGGTGGTAGAGCTGATCCTGCAAGGCGCGGGTGCCAGTGGAGATGATCACGCGCAAGCCGGAGAGCAAGGCGGGCACGAGGTAGGCATACGTTTTCCCGGTGCCCGTCCCGGCTTCGGCAATCAGACAGGCGCGGTCCTCGATCGCATCGGAAACCGCTTCGGCCATGCGTTCCTGGGCCTGGCGCGGAACGTAGCCGGCGATGCCGTGCGCAAGCGCGCCATCGGGCGCCAGCGCGGCACGGGTGGAATCACGCAGAGGCACCTACGCGTCGCCCGGTATTGCGGACATCCCGGCGCAAGCAGGGATACGTTCTGAACTTGCGCGGCGGAAGTTTGCGAAGGTCAAGATCGATTCCAGCTTGGCCTCAGCCGGACCTGGCCTGCGCCCGTCGTCGGGCTGGGATGACAAAAGTGTGCCTTGCATTGCACGCCCTGTCCTACATCCGCACAGGCGGTTCGACCGTGCAGCGTTTTGTCTGCTCAGTCGCGGCCCCAACTCCTTGCGTCTCGCCGCGCATCTCGCGCGCCACCCGCACTGTGCTCCAGTTGCGCCGGCACAGGCCGCCGAGTTTCGGGCCGCGCGCGAACGAGGCGTAGGCCAATTCCTCAGCTTGCGAATACTGCTCGCGGAACAGCGCGATCTCCGCGCGCAGTTGCAGCAACTCCGGATCGTTCGGGGTGATCTTCAGCGCCTGCAGCAAGACCTCGTCGGCCTGCTTGAAGCGGCGAGCGCGCTCATGCGCGGTGGCGGCGGTGCGCAGGTCCTCGACCGCAGGATCGCGCAGCGGCTGCACGTCGAGCGAGTCTTCGGCCTCGACTCCGCTGGCGCGTACCTCAGCCACGAGATCGCGGGGTGGCGACGCTTGCTTCGGCGACTTCGGCGTCGATGGGGGTTGCGAGCAGGCCCCCAGCATCAGCACCAGCGACAACACGAAACTTTTTTTCATCATCACTCTCCCGCGCCGAACCAGTCGCGCAAGCGTTGCACCGGGCAACGCTCGTACTGGTCCGGCAGATAGCCCTGGACAAAAACGAAGCGCCGCGCTTGCGGACAGTCTTCATCGGTGACGGCGAAACGCTCGATATCGACCCAGGCCCATTCCAGACCCTGCCCCGACACCTTCAGCGGCGCACTGGGCAGGCGTTTGAACAAGCCCGACCAGACCCGCATCGCGCCGGTTGCTCCATACAAACCCGTGGGCTGGTTGGCGTCGTTGCCCACCCAAACGACCGCGAGGTGCGAACCGGTATACCCGGCAAACCAACTGTCGCGACTATCGTTGCTGGTGCCGGTCTTGCCGGCCGACGCGAGTTTGCCTAGTCCATCACTCATCAGGCGCTTGCCGGTGCCGTTGCGCACCGCGTCCTGCAACGCGATCGATATCAGTCGCGCGGCGATCGCATCGCCCGCCTGGGCCGGATCGGGCGTGGTGTCGTAGCGCTGCACGGCCGCGCCCTGCGCATCGAGCACGGCGCGCACCGCGCGCAGCGGCTGGATCTGACCACCCGAGGCGAGGAACTGGTAAGCCTGCGTCATCTGCATTGGACTCAGGTCCACCGCGCCGAGCAAGAGCGAGGGATTTGCGTCGGCCGCGATCCCGGCCAGCGCATCCAGCAAGCGCACCAGACGATCCACACCGACATCGAGCCCCACCCGCACCGTGGCCTGGTTGTAGGACTGACTCAGCGCATCGAGCAGCGGAATCCAGCCGTGACTGCGTTTGTCGGAATTGTCCGGACTCCAGGTCTTGCCACCGGAAACTCGCAGGGTGAGCGGCGCGTCCTCGATCAAGGAGGCAAGCGAATAACGTCCTGGCTGCGCCAGCGCCAACAGATAAACGAAAGGCTTGAGCAAGGAACCAACCGGACGCTGTGCCTGCAACGCGCGGTTGAAACCGTGCGCATCGGCCTGACGCGCTCCCACTATTGCCAGCACTTCGCCACGCACGGTATCGGTCAGGACCAGGCCCGCTTCGAGTGAGGGTCGCCCTTTCTGCGTCAGCGCGGTTAGCTGTTCGCTCACCGCTCGCTCGGCGTAACCCTGCGCCGCCGGGGCCAGTGTGGTGAGCACACTTAAGCCCGCGCCACGCAGCGCATCCGCTGGATAGTCGCGTGCCAGCTGGTCGCGAACCAACTGCATGAAGGAAGGATAGCGATTGCGGTTGAGACTGGCGGCGGACACCACACCCAGGGTTCGCGCGCTCGCTCGTTTCAGTTCCGCGGCATCGATCAGTCGGGCATCGGCCATCTGCCGCAGCACCAGGTTGCGACGCGCCAGCGCGCGCGCGGGTTGTCGTCGCGGATCGTGGTAGGACGGACCCTGGATCAGTCCCACCAGCAACGCGATCTCGGCGGGACCCAGCTGATCCAGTTCGCGCCCGAACCAGAAGTCCGCCGCCGCCGCGACCCCGTGCACGGCTTGTCCGCCGTGCTGGCCGAGGTAAACCTGGTTGAGATAGGTTTCTAGAATGCGCTGCTTGTCGAAACGCGCCTCGATGATCAGCGCGTAAAGTATTTCGCGCGCCTTGCGCCCGACGCGCTGGTCGCGGGTGAGATAGAGATTGCGCACCAGTTGCTGCGTGAGCGTGCTGCCGCCCTGCCGCACTTCGCCTTCGCGCAGGTTGACCCAGGCCGCGCGCAGGATGCCTTTCCAGTCGACGCCGTGGTGATGCTTGAAGTCGCGATCCTCGACCGTCTGCAGCGTGGTCAGCAGCAGCGGCGGAACGTCCTGCAATCGCACCAGGCGACGTTCCTCCTGTTTGGCACCGTAGAGCGTGGCGATGCGCGCGGGATCGATCCGCACCGAGGCCAGCGCCTTGCCACCGCTTGCGAGCGTCGCTACGCGGCCGTTGGCCAGCGAAAGTTCCAGATGCTGCGGCGCGACGCGTCCGTCCAGATCGAGAAACCCGCGAGTGGCGAGCGCGAAGCGTGCACCGTTGCGGGTATAGCTGCCCGGCGACCGACCCGCGCCGTCCTTCAGGTATCGGGCCGAGATCAATTCCAGTTCCAGCGCGTCGGCGCTCATCGGCAACGTCGGACGCAATTCCAGCGGCCGCGCGAACACGCGTGTGGGCAACTGCCACTGCAAGCGGCCGAACTCGGCCTGCACGCGCTGATCCTGCACCCAGACATAGGGCACCAGGAAACCCGCGGCCAGACCCAGCACGCCGAGGGCGGGTGGCCACAGGCGAAGCAACCAGGGCTTCCAGCGCGAAGGCAGCGAGGAGGAATTCGGGACGCGGGACAAGGCCAGGACAAAATGAGAAATGCGCGGCAGTTTAGCGGATGCACCGGCCCGCGAGTGGCGGCGGAGAGGCGCTACAAGGGATAATTCAGGCCCTGTTCTGCCGCCCGCGCCGCATCGGAACCGCATTGAGCCTCGCGACACCCACGGACAGGTCCTCCGCCGCGCTGATCTGTGTGTACGGGTTTGCCCCGAACGGAACGCTTGCGAATAGCGACTCCACGTTGCGGGCGAACTTGCCGGAGACCGTCGAGCAGGCCTGGATCGAGGCGGATTCCGGCCAGGGTGCGATCGCTGCGCTGCGTGCCGTGGCCGCGCAGCATCCCGGTCGCGACGTGGTGCTCGTCGCGCGTCATGCGCAACTGCCGCCGCATTGGTGGCCGCGTCTGCGTGCCGCGGCGCAAAGCGCTCCGTCCATCGACGTACTGTCGCCGCTCTCCAACGCGCGCGCCGATTTCGATCCCTTCGGCACAGACGTTTCCCCCCACTGCGATCAAGCCGACGCGCGTTGCTGGGCGCTGGCGAATCGCGCTCTGATTCCGGTTGCATCCTGGTTGTCGACCTTGAGCTACTGGCGCGCCGCGGCCATCGCAGACCTGGCCCCGGAGGCGGTCGCAGACGAATTGCCGCACGGACATCAGGCCGCGTTGCTGGATCATCTGTTTGTCGGTGCACCGACGGTCCAGCACGGCCTCGATACTCCACGACCGCCCGCGGTCGACGCGCTCGCGGCGCGACTGGGCGCGTTCGATGACACTGCGCTGCCGCTCTTTGGTCTCGACGGCAAGGCGGTGGTGCTGCATGTGCTCCACGGCTGGGGCGGCGGTGCGCAGCGCTTCGTCGAGGATCTGGCGAGTGCCGACAGGGAGCGTCATCACCTGGTGCTGGTGGCGCGGGGCGATTCCGTGCGTCGCCGCCACGGTGAAGTCCTCGACCTGCATGCCTCACTGGATGCACCGCCGCTGCGGCACTGGCCGCTGTCGGCACCGATCGCGGCCACGGCGCTGCGGTCGGACGAAGTTGCCGCGCATCTGCACGCCATCGTGCGCGATTTCGGTGTCGGCGCGGTGCTGGTGTCCTCGCTCATCGGCCATAGCCTCGACGCGCTGCGCACCGGCTTGCCGACCGCGGTCGTGTGCCACGACTACTACCCGCTGTGGCCACGGCTGCACGCGGATTTTGGCGATGAGGGTCAGGATTTTTCCCCCGCGGGGATCGAGGCCGCACTGGCGCACGCCGGACCCGACTTCGAATTCGCGGAAACGCGCGCCGCGGCGTGGGCCGCGCTGCGCAGCGCCTACGTCGCGGCACTTGATGCCGCAAATGCCACCTTGATCGCGCCGTCGGCAAGTGTCGAAACCAATCTGCGTCGGATCGAGCCTGCGCTGGCAGCACGAACGTGGCGTCGCATCGAACACGGCTTAGCGCCTTGGCCGCAAAAGCAGTCGGCGGCCCTTGGCCGCCCACCTAAGTCCCTCGCCCGGGCACCGGGAGAGGGGGCGGCCGTCTGCGAAGCAGGCGGTGGGGTGAGGGAAAGCACTCCGCCGCTCATCGTTCCCGATCCGCAGCGTCGCGCACTGCGCGTTATCGTGCCGGGCCGCATCCGCGGCGGCAAGGGCGAGTTCCTTCTCGCCGCGCTGTTGCCGCGTTTACCCGAGAACGTCGAACTCGTGCTGCTTGGCGGCGGCGCCGCGGCGATGCGTTTCTTCGGGCGACGCAATGTGCATGTCGTGCTCGATTACCAGCGCGATGACCTGCCGGAGTTGCTGGCGCAGCTGCGTCCGGATGTGGCACTGCTGCCGTCGACAGTGGCCGAAACCTACAGCTATCTATTGTCGGAACTGTGGAGCCTGGGCGTACCGGTGATCGCCACGAGACTGGGCAGCTATGCCGAACGCATCGAACACGGGCGCAGTGGCTTGCTGGTCGAGCCGCAAGTAGACGCGCTGGTCGACTTGCTCACGCAGCTGCGCGACGATCGTGCACCGCTCGCGCGGTTGCGCAGCATCGCGAGTCCGCCGCTGCCCTCGCTCGCCGACATGGCAGGGGCGTACCGCGCCGTACTGGTTGCCAAGTCAACGTCGGTACACGCTGGCGCCGGCCTGATGCTGGACAGTCGGGGCGCCGGCTTCGAAGCACAGGCCGCGGCCCAGGCCAGCTCGCTCGCCGCATCCGGCGTCCAACTGACGCAGCAACAACAGGAACTGGAACGCCGCGCGGAGTGGGCGCACGCGCAGGAAAAATTGGCGCAGGAGCGCACGCGCTGGGCCAAGGCGGCGCAGGCCGAAGCTCAGACGCTGAGCACGCGCACCCTGGATCTCGATCGCGAAGTCCAGGCGCGCGGTGCCTGGGCACAGTCGTTGATTGTCGAGACCGAGCGCTTGAAGGAGTTGGTCGCCTCCGAGCAGCTGCGACTGGAGGCCGAGATCGAGCGCGAACGTAAGGCGTTTGCGGCGGTGGCGGAGCAACGCGACCGTTTCGAGCGCGAGCGCAATCGCATGCTGTCCAGCAGTTCCTGGCGCCTGACCCGACCCCTGCGCGGACTGCGCCGCCTGGCGACGACGGTCCCGACCCGGTTCGCCTTCCAGCTCAAGCGTGTCGCGGCACTTCGTCACCGGCTGCAACGCAGCCTGGCCTCGCGCGGACTGAGCGGCACCGTG
>JBKJTK010000057.1:0-4594 GCA_046590875.1 Chiayiivirga sp. | reverse complement strand
ATGCAAACCGCTCGGAGCACGGTCCTCGTTGGCCCAAAAAGAAACCCCGCGAAGGGTCGCGGGGTCTCGAGCAACTTCGGTTGAGCAGCGCGGTGCGATCAGGGCTCGAAGCCGTTGCGGAAGATGCAGTTCAGGTCGGAACCGCAACCTGCGCCTGGCCCCACCGGTGCGCCCTGGATGCCGGCCCAGAAGCCGCCGGTGAGTTCATAGGTTGGATTCGTGCAGCCGGCGCCGCCATCGGCAGAACACAGCGACACCACATCCGCATCGGGCTGGCCGATCGTGCCGGAAAGCGAATACGGACCGCCTATCGAGGTACCGCCGCCGCCGTCGATGGTGTGCCAGTCGATGCTGTATTGCGCGCTCGCAGCGAAGGAAAGGGCGAGACCGACGATGACGAAGGCTAGACGCTGAAACATGGCTGATCCTCGAGGAATTGATCCTGGCCCGGTCCGATGCAAACGGCGGCCCTGTCTCTTATTACGGATTATTGCGCCAAGACATGCCACGCGGCGAGTCGGTCGCCATTCCTACTACGCGATTCGGGGTGCAAAGTTGCCATCGAGCGGGAATCCCATTCCCCTCAGCTGTCTACTCCCCAGGGTCGCCGGACGGAGGAGGGTGGGCATTGCCGGCTAAAATGCCCGCAATGGACGTTTCCCACCTGCTGGATGACCTCAACCCCGCGCAACGCGACGCGGTTTCCGCGCCGTCGGGGCACTATCTGGTGCTGGCCGGCGCGGGCTCAGGAAAAACCCGCGTACTCGTGCACCGCATTGCCTGGCTGACCGAAGTGTTGGGCGTGCCGCCCTACGGCGTGCTGGCAGTGACCTTCACCAACAAGGCCGCGGGCGAAATGCGGCAGCGCTGCGAGGCGATGGTGCGCACCGGTACCCGCGGCCCTTCGACGGGGCTCAGGACAGGCATGTGGATCGGCACTTTCCACGGCCTCGCGCATCGGCTGTTGCGGATGCACTGGCAGGAAGCCGCGCTGCCGCAAACCTTCCAGGTGCTGGACTCCGACGATCAACTGCGCCTGATCAAGCGCGTGCTCGTCGATCTGGGCCTCGACGACGGCCGCACTCCGCCGCGACAGGCGGCGTGGTTCATCAATCAGTGCAAGGACGAGGGCAAGCGACCGCAGCACCTGCAGGACGGCAATGCGTCCACCGACACGCTGCTGCGCATTTACGCCGCGTATGAAGCGGTGTGCCGGCGCGCGGGGCTGGTGGATTTCGCCGAACTGCTGCTGCGTGCGCATGAAGTGCTGCGCGACCACGGCGGCTTGCTGGCGCATTACCGTCAGCGCTTCGGGCAGCTCCTTGTCGACGAGTTTCAGGACACGAATGCCATTCAGTATGCCTTCGTGCGCCTACTGGCCGGCGATCCCGGCAAGGCCGATTCTGGAAACGTTTTCGTGGTCGGCGACGACGACCAGGCGATCTACGGTTGGCGCGGCGCCAAAGTGGAGAACGTGCAGCACTTCCTGCGCGATTTCCCCGGCGCGGTGACGATCAAGCTGGAACAGAATTACCGATCGACGTCCAATATCCTCGCCGCTGCAAACGCGGTGATCGCGAACAATCCCGATCGCCTCGGCAAGCGTCTGTGGACCGAGGACGCCGACGGGGAGGCGATCGACCTCTACGCCGCCTATAACGAGGTCGACGAAGCGCGTTTCGTGATTGAACGCATCCAGCACTGGATACGCGACGGTGGGCGAGCGCTCGATGCCGCGATCCTGTATCGCTCCAACGCGCAGTCGCGGGCCTTCGAGGAAGCGCTGATGCAGGCCTCGATGCCGTATCGCGTCTACGGCGGGCTGCGCTTCTTCGAGCGCGCCGAGGTGAAGGACACGCTCGCCTATCTGCGCCTGATCGCGAACCGCAGCGATGACGCGGCGTTCGAGCGCGCGGTGAATACGCCGACCCGCGGTATCGGAGGACGCACGCTGGACCAGGTCCGAACCCGGGCGCGCGATGCAGCGGCGCCGTTGTGGGAAGCGGTGCTGATCGAGATCGCGCAGGGCACGCTCGCGGCGCGCGCCAAAGGCGCGTTGCGCGGATTCGTCGAGCTGATCGAGGCGCTCGCCGCCGAGGTGCGCGAGATGGATCTGGAAGCCCAGATCGATCACGTACTGCAACGCTCCGGCCTGCGCGCGCACTACGCGGCCGAACAGCGCGGCCTGCTCGATTCACGCACCGAGAACCTGGACGAACTGGTGACGGTGGCGAGCCGTTTCGAGCGCCGCGAAGGCGATGAGAACATGCCGGAACTGGTCGCCTTTCTCGCTTACGCCTCGCTCGAAGCGGGCGAAGGCCAGGCCGAAGCGTGGGAGGACGGGGTGCAGTTGATGACCCTGCATTCGGCGAAAGGACTGGAGTTTCCGCTCGTCTTCCTCGCCGGTCTCGAAGAAGGCCTGTTCCCGAGCCAGCGCTCGCTGGATGAATCCGGGCGGCTGGAAGAAGAGCGCCGCCTGGCTTACGTCGGCATCACCCGTGCTCGCCAGAAGCTGGTGCTGAGCTATGCGGAATCGCGTCGCATCCACGGCAGCGACACGCTCGGGATTCCGTCACGTTTCCTGCGCGAGATCCCGGCGCGGGTGGTGAATGAAGTCAGGCCGCGGGTGCAGGTTTCGCGGCCCGCCTTCACCGGCCGTTTCGCCGAAGCCCCGAGCCACGGTCTCGCGTTGGGACAACGCGTGCGGCATGGCCAGTTCGGAATCGGCGTGGTGGTAGACGCCGAAGGCGCCGGCGCACATGCGCGGGTGCAGGTGAACTTCGAGGACGCCGGCAGCAAGTGGCTGGTGCTGGGGTACGCGAATCTGCAGACGGTGTGACGCCGCCCCGGGGCAGGAAACGTTCTTGACGCAGCGCGGCCCGTTCTCCACCCTGCGACCAATGACGATGCTTCTTCTGCGCCGCGCGGACGTGTTCGCGCCTGAACCCCTGGGCCTGCAACACCTGCTGATCGGTGGTGGCAAGATCCTGTGGATGGGGCCGGAGGCGCCGGCGTTGCCCGCGGGGCTGCCGGTAGTCACCCTCGATCTTGACGGTCGCCGCCTGATTCCGGGTCTGATCGACGCGCACGTACATGTCACCGGGGGCGGTGGCGAAGCCGGCTTCGCGACGCGCGTACCGCCGGTGGCTTTGTCGCGTTTCACCGTGTCGGGGATTACGACCGTGGTCGGTCTGCTCGGTACCGACGATGTGACACGCGGACCACGCGAGTTGCTGGCAACGATCTATGCACTGCGCGAGCAGGGTCTGAATGCATATGCGTGGACCGGCGGCTATCATCTGCCACCGGTCACGCTTACGGGCAGCGTCAGCGGCGACCTGACCTTCATCGAGGCGATGATCGGGGTCGGCGAGATCGCGATTTCCGATCACCGATCCAGCCAGCCGACGCTTGACGAACTATTGCGCCTGGCTTCCGAGGTGCACGTTGCTGGTCTGCTGACGCACAAGGCCGGCGTGCTGCATTTGCATCTGGGCGATGGCGCGCGCGGACTGGACCTGGTGCGGCGCGCACTGGACGGCAGCGAACTGCCGCCGCGGGTATTCCATCCGACCCACGTCAATCGCCGGCGCGCATTGTTCGATGAAGCATTGGCGCTGGCGCGGCGCGGTTGCAGTATCGACGTGACCGCGTTTCCGGTGGCCGAAGACGAAGATGCATGGAGTGCGGCCGACGCGCTGCAGCGCTATTTCGATTCGGACGCGCCCCACGACCGGATTACGGTCAGCTCCGACGCCGGTGGTTGCCTGCCCTGCTTCGACAGCGACGGTCGCGTCAGCGGCATGGCGGTGGGCGCACCGGGTGCTTTGCTGGCCACGTTGAACGAGCTGCTCACGCGCGGTGTCCCGCTGTCGCAGGCACTGCGGCCGTTCACGTCCAACGTCGCGCGCTTGCTGCGTCTGACCGGCAAGGGAAGAATCGACATCGGTGCCGACGCGGATCTGGTGGCGCTCGATGCCTCGGGCGCCGTGTGGGAAACGATGGTGGCCGGCGTGCAACACGTTGCAGGCGGCAAGCCTCAGCGACGCGGAATGATTGAACCTTCAACGTTTGAGTCTTCACCCTTCGAATCGCAGGAGTCGCACTGAATGTGTCCTAGCCCAATCCCCCACGGCAAAGAACGGGGCTGGATCGTGCCGATCGGTGGCGCGGAGGAAAAGGAGAGCGATGCGCGCATCCTGCAACGCTTCGTCGACCTGTGCGGAGGCGATCAGGCCGACATCGTGGTGATTCCGACCGCCAGCCGCATGGCCGATACCGGCGCGCGTTACGAACGGGTCTTCGGAGAACTCGGCGCGGGTCGGGTGGCGGTGATGGATTTCGACACCCGGCGCGACAGCCAGGAAAAAAATCGTCTGGAAAGGCTCGACCAGGCGACCGGCATTTTCTTCACCGGCGGCAACCAGTTGCGCATCTCCACCCTGATCGGCGGGACGCCCGTCGCGAAACTGATCCGCACCCTGAATGCTCGTGGCGTGCACGTGGGTGGGACCAGTGCCGGCGCGGCGATCCTGAGCGAACACATGATCGCGTTCGGCGATGAAGGCTCGTCGCCGATCGCAGGCTCGGTGCG